>SVNR01000006.1 GCA_015066815.1 Ruminococcus sp. | reverse complement strand
CTCCTTCAACTTTTTATACTTTGTTTGTGTAAAGCCTATAAAAGAGACACACGCGTATGTTATGTATTTCCGAAATTTTTTCAGTATAGAAAAAATTTGTTGAATTAATTAAGTTTGTGTGTTATAATTAATTTAATGAGTTTTTACTTAAATTATCGATTCGTTTAATCAACATGATCGAAAGGGTGTTTGTTATGAATTTTATGAAAGTTCTGAGTACTGCTGCTGCTCTTGTTCTTTCTGCCAACGCTGCCGCTGTTCCGGCAAGTGATGCTTCTATGTTCGATACCGGCGTGAAGTATGAGTTCGAAGACGGAAGCTTCAACAACTGTAAGGCAGAGAGCTTCACAAAAATAGACGAGTGTGCAAGCGGTAATTCTGCTGATATTTCAGACTGGTCCGGAACAGGCTTTGCCAACATCACACAGAAGGGTTCAGCTGTTACAATTACAGTTGATGTTCCGGATGACGGGCTTTATGAGCTTATCATACGTTATTGTCAGCCGTTTGACCTTACGAAAAAAGTTCAGTATCTGAATGTGAACGGTTCAAACCAGGGCGAGGTAAGCTTTCCCTACTGCGAAAAGTTTGAGGAGATGTCTGCCGGATATATTCCTCTTAAAGCAGGAAAAAATGATATAGAGATCAAGGCATACTGGGGATATACGCTTTTTGACTATATGATACTTAAAAAGGCTGATCCGGGCATTGCAGAGCTTAATCCCGAAAGAACTCTTTCAAACCCTGACGCAAGTGATTCAACAAAAAGAATGTTCAGCTACTTCTGCGACGTGTACGGAAAGCATATCATATCAGGTCAGCAGGAGTACTGTGGCTCACACAGCTACAACCTTGATGCAGACCCGACGCTCGGATATATAGTTGACAACGAGGCTGAGTTTGAGTATATTCTGGACAAGACAGGAAAGATGCCTGCTATCAGAGGAATAGACTTTATCAACTACAGCTCCGCTGAAAATATGTGGGATGACAATGCCGCTGAGAGAGCTGTAGAATGGACAAACAAGTTCGGAGGCATATGTGCAATATCATGGCACTGGAGTGTTCCGTCCGAGGAAGGAAAAACCGGCTGTGCAGACAGAGCCTTTTATGTTGAGTCAGCAAACCCCAGCTTCACTACCTTCAGTATTTCAAATGCACTTACCGAGGGAACATGGGAAAACGAAGTCCTTATGAAGGACATTGAGGTTCTTGCCTCCAAGTTTCAGCTTATAGAGGACGCAGATGTTCCTGTAATGTTCAGACCGCTTCACGAGGCGGAGGGTGCATGGTTCTGGTGGGGCGCAGAGGGCGCAGAGCCGTGCAAGGAGCTTTATCGTCTTCTTTATGATCAGCTTACAAACGTATACGGACTTGACAATATCATATGGGTCTGGACATCAAGCACATTCCCGACATCGCCTGCATGGTATCCGGGTGACGAATATGTTGATATGATAGGATACGACAAGTATAATGCAGCAGATGGTCTTCCGAATCTTTCGTCACTCTCATCAACGTTCTACAATCTTGTTGCTTCACGGGATGGAAAGAAGCTTGTGTGTATGTCGGAAAACGATTCTATCCCTGCTGTTGACGGACTTATTGACGAAAAAGCAGGTTGGCTCTGGTTCTGTCCGTGGTACAACAACTATCTTACAAGTCAGCAGATAAATCCCGTCGAGGATCTCATAAAAATGTACAAGAGCGAGTACTGCATCACGCTTGACGAGCTCCCGGACTTCAGGACATATCCGATGGAAGGCGGCGGGGAACCGGGTTCCGTAACAACACCTGCAGTTACTGCAGCACCTCCTTCATCAGGAAATGATAAGTTCATATACGGCGATCTTGATGACAGCGGCGTAGTCGATCTTACTGATTTGTCGATTCTCAGTCAGGTTCTTCTTGGGGATATAGATGCTACAGAAGAGATAAATAAGGCAGCAGACGTTGATGTCAACGGAAAAGTGAATCTCGCAGATCTTGCAAGACTCAAACGATATATTTCAAAAGCCGAGGGTGCTACACTCGGAAAATAAAAACATACATAAAAAATACGCAGAACCTTAAAAAAATATAAGGCTCTGCGTATTTTTCTGTTTTATAAAGAATCAGTCTTCCAACATCATGCTTTTGAAGAGAATAAGGTCCAGTATATTTATTGTGCCGTCGTTGTTAAAATCTGCAGCAGGAGTGTATATTTCGTCTGAAGTGATAATACCAAGCAGATATTTTTTTATCAGTACAAAGTCAGCTGCGTTTACTGTTCCGTTGTTATCAATATCGCCGTATGTGTATTCACCTGCAGGAACTATATACGAATTAAAACATATATGTATCCAGTTCGATCTCAGCCCGAGTGCGCTTACATCATTGCCTTCTTCCGCGAGGCATGTTATTACAAGATAGTGATAACCTTCCTCTGTTACCATCTGATAGGTTATTTCATCATATACCTCAGTAAGGTCTTTTCCTGCAAAGTACATGACAGTAGGTTCAAAAATAACATCTGCATCTGCTGCCGAAAGCATCTCATCATCAAGACCTGTATAGATGATAAATATTGCTTCGTTTCCAAGATCCGTGTAGCTCAGCTGCTGGGAAACGATATATTCGCCGTCCATTGTAACAAAAGCCTTGGCTGCTTCAGTTTCATTGATGCTTTCTTCGGAATAATCCTCCTCGTTGTTTCCTGAGCCCACGTAAACCAGATATGGTTCGAAACCGTACAGTATTTCGTACTTGAAGCCGTTATCAAGAGCATACTTGTGTGCAGTCGAACCTTCACGGCAATAGATGGTGAGTTCTTCGTTTTTTGTATATGTGTCAGTTTCCTTGTCATATATGTATCCGAGATATTTTCCGCCGAAGGTTGCATTTGGGGCACCGATATACAGGTCCTTAAGGCTGTTGCAGCCTTCGAAAACATCATAGTAGTTAAGCTTGGTGTTTACAGGGAGATACAGCTCTTCAAGCGAAACACAGTCCTTGAAGGTGCTTCCGCCGTATACAGAAAATGATACTGTTGTTTCCGGGATATAGAGGGATTTTAGTGAGCTGCATCCGCAGAATGTTTCGTTTCCGTATATTGTTGCGGGGCCGGGAATATCAAGCTCTTCAAGGGAACTGCAGTTTCTGAATGCGTAGTTATCAATGATACTTATCGTATCAGGAAGCTTCAGCTCCTTGAGTGAGGTACAGCCGTCAAAGCATTTTTCACCGATATCCCTGATACCATATGGAATAGTTATACTTGTAAGCTTTTCACAGTTTCTGAACATGTCTCTTCCAAAAATACGGGTTGAATTTTTGGACTCATAGCTTTTTGCTGTCTTGGGAAGGGTTATTTCTGTAAGTGATGTACAATCTGCTGCCAATCCGTCGTTGAGTATCTCTACATTCTGCGGAATATTAAGCTTCTGCAAGGATGAACAGCCTGAGAACGCATATTCTCCTATATATGTAACTCCGTCAGGAATGATGATCTCCTTGAGTGAAGAGCAGTCCTTGAAAACTGAGTTGCCTATATATGTGACACCTTCCGGGATATCTATGGAAGTAAGAGATGAGCATTCACGGAAAATCGCAAAGGGAAGCTCAGTCATAGAGTCAGGTATATCTATTTCCTTGAGTGAACTGCATCCTGAAAAGGCACGTCCTCCTATATTTTTCAGAGTATCAGGCAGTACGACCTCAGAAAGCATCGGACAGTCGTAAAACGTACCTGCAGGAAGCTCTTCTATATTTCCTTTGAATTCGCAGTATTTTAATCTGTCACAGCTCTCAAAGATATCTTCGCCAAGTTCTGTAGTGTTTTCTGAAAAAACTACTTTTTCAAGCAGGAAGTTTCCTTTGAAGGCCTTGGATTCTACCTTTTTAACTGATGGTGGGATGACGATTTCTTTTATATTGCCAAAGAGGCTTCTTATTGTAGTTACAGGGACACCGTCAATTTCTTCGGGGATAACAGTAACAGGGTCTCTTGTGTTATCAAATGCAGTAATAACGGCTTCTCCGTCTATTATTTCGTACCGGAAGCCTTCACCGATCTTTAAAGCGCTTGTTTTGCTGCTGCCGGACGGGATGTACGTGCATACAAACGAAAGCGCTGCTGAGGTTATTACTGAAACAGTTCGTTTTAATAAGTTGTTCATAGATACCATAGATCCTTTCTGAAGATTTTTCCTCTATATATAATTTTACGGCGGTTTTTTGATTTTTTCAATATTATTCTTTAAAATTCTGAGTATCGGACAATTTTTGTATTATTATAAGAAATTAAAAAACTGAAAGAAATTCAAAAAAATCGGGGAGATCAATGTAACTGACTTAAGGTGGATAGAGTCTTTGTTTAGTTTAAAAAAAATTATGTAAGTAGCAGACCCGGGGAAACTTCACAAAATTATATATATAATTACAATTGATTGCTATGAGTTTGTGTGTTATAATAATTTTATTGGATGTCCTTATAGTACTATAATATATTACTTGAATCGATAAATTTGATAATTATAAAGCATTTAGACTTGTTAAAACATCAGATGCATAGTAAATCATTATATAACAACAGGTAGAATATAGTTTGAGTATTTTGCTTGTTGTTAGTTTTTTTATTTTGTGAGAGGTAGTAAATGAACAGAAAAATATTTATATTTATTATAAGTGCGGTTTCTTTGCTTTCAGTGTTTTCCGGTTGTAGAGCTTCTGAAGAAACGCAGTCTGAAAAAACACAGGATAATTCAGTATTAATTGAAAGTGATGCGTATTTTTGTCATTCAACAGAAGAGTTTCCGGAAAACCTTCATATTATGAGTGCGGATGTCTATAATAATGAACTGTATTATATTGCGGAGTATCATAACCGGAATTTTCAAACCGGTATGATAGAGCTTGATGATTCGTATGAGATATTAAATACATATGATATCGGGATAAACGAATATATTTTTGAAGACGTGTCTTTTAAAGAGGCTGATTCTGATATATTCTATAATGTATACAGCGATGAAAAAGGTTTTATAAAACTCGTAAAATATGATGGAAAACTAAATAAATCCGAAAAAACAATCAATATATACGACATTCCGGAAAAAATATGGAGTGATAAAAATCATGATATTTTTCTTTCATATGCAGATGAAACAGGTTATACTATAGAAAAATATACTTCGGATTTTGAATTTGCTGAAGAAATACAGATATCAGGATTACCTGAGCATGATGAAATATATGAACTGAGGTATATTGAAGAAGCTGATTTGTATGGTTGTTTTATTGATGATGGTAAAACCCGCTTTGCATTATTGAACAGTGATTTTGAATATTTAGCTACAAACAGTATCTCGTTAAATGATGATGAACATTTAGGATATATAATAAAAGATTCATCATCAGTGTGTTTATTTGAAAAAAATAAAGAAACTGAATATTCTTTTTATGAGGTTTCTTTAGATACATGTGATGTAATAAATACTATGACAGTCAGTATGGAAGAACCTTATAGTATATACGATTCTTTTGAGAAATATAGTTTTCTTGCGCAGACAGATAAAGAGATAATTGGCTACAGTACAGATTATGAAAAATTTGAAACCGTATATGATTTATCCGAAATGGATGTTACAGATATAAAAGTTACTTCACAGGATAAAATAGAAATATATACCAAGGAAATCTATGAATGTGAAAACAAGGTCTTTACAACGAACAACGAGGATGATTTTTCAGCGATTACATACGATAAGGATATGTTGTACGACTTTTTTATGGATAATGAAGGTTCTTATTATTTTCTGTACAGAGATATGGAGGACTACAGAGATTATATAATAAAAAAAGATAAAAGCAATAATATAGAAGATCAGTTTGATGTATGTTCAGGTGATGAAATCCCCAGAAAAATATCAGTGTCTGACGGGGCTTTTTGTGTTCTCGCTGAAAATAGCATTGATTCTTCTTTAAATATCTACAAAATAGAGCATAATGAAACCGAAAAAATATCAATAAACGATTATGATATCCTGTCTGAAGTATATATATATGATATATGTTATTGTAATGGTAATATATATATGATTTCATCTGATAAGATTTTTGAAATAAATGAGGATAATGAAATTTCACTTGCTGTTAATCTTGGAGAAGAATGTAACCCGGAATTTATATACGGACCTGAGAAAAATGATTTTTATTTTACTGATAATTGTGGTGTATACAGATATAAAACCTCTGATAAAACTATATTTCAAATTGCAGATTGGGATAAATGTGATCTGGATATTCTTTATAAAAATATGGTTTATGTATTATCAGATGATGAATTTAATGTAATAGGAACACAGGACATAAATGATAAATCATTTTTATATCGTTTCAAAAAATCAGATGGTATCAAGGATATGCTGAACAGCAAAAAAGAAATAAAAGTAGCAGGAGTAAATCTTACTTCATCAAGTTTTCAGGCTGAAAATTTTTTAACTTTGATAAACAAAATCAATAATACATCAGATGATATAAAAATTACTGTGATAAATTATGATGATACCGATTCTATGCATAGAGAAATGGTTGCCGGAAATTCTCCCGATATTATTTATACCGCATCGCCTGAAGTCTGGAGTTTAAAACTGCTTTCAGATTTATCGCCTTTAATGATGAAAAGTAATATAACAGATGACGAATATTATGTTAATTTATTCAAGTCCGATTCGGATGATACAATAAAAAATGTCTTTTCCTCCGTTTCTCTCTATACCATGATTGGAAAAGAAGATGAGATCGGTAAAACTGAATTATGGTCAGCTGATGAATATATTGATCTGATTGAACAAAACAGTGGCAGAGATGTTGTGATGGAGATGGATATAGGCTCTTTAATGGATCTGATGTTTATTGGGAATCTGAACAGTTATATAGATTATCAGAATAATACAGTCAGCATCGATAATGAGGGGACGTATAAGTTAATGAATTCGGTAAAGAAGCTGTATAACGGATTTGATATTGACGATGAAAATCTTCAGGACAGGATTGACGAAAGATTTAAAAACAGTGACTGCTATATAGATTTATGTGTGGTTGCAAGACCGGAGCACATTGGACTTTTATATGATTTTGTCGGAAGCAAGGTTTCTTACAAGGGGATACCTTCTTCCGGTAAATGCTCGCCTGTTGCCGAGCCTGATTTTTGTCTTGGAATACTGGAAACAAGCAGTAACAAGGAAGAAGCATGGAGCGTAATAGAACAGATATTTACTGATGATTTTCAAAGCGAAGCTTTGTACATACCGCTGAAACATACGGTTTTTCGAGAAGAAATCGAATTAAACCGCGGACGTAATCTTACTGATGAAGAAATTGATAATTTTGAAAAGTTAATAGAGGGAACATCGACAGTCATATTCAAAGATCAGGATTTGTCTGATAATCTGTATTCGGATATATATGAGTTTATAAATGGTGATAAAACTGCAGAAGAAACAGCTGAATCTATTCAGAAGAAGGTTACTTTTTATGTGAACGAACTGAAGTAACAGAGTGACCGCAGGGAACGGATGTGCAAGGTAAAATTAATAAATTAATTTTTTCATTTACTATAATTATTAAAGTTACAGTAAACGCAAAATCTGTTTGCCGTTTACTGTATATAGATGAGTTCTGAAAACAAATAAAAAAGCGTGACCGTTTATATATACCGGTCACGCTTTTGATTTTTTATTAAGATAATTATCTTATAACTCTTACTCTTATTACGTTTTCAACAGAAGCGATCTTGCTCTCAGTGTCAGCGTCAACAGATTTTCCTGTTGCGTCGATTATTGTGTAAGCATAGTCCTTCTTGCTGTTGCTTATCATGTTTTCGATGTTTACTCCGTTTGCACCGAGAACAGATGTTATCTTGGATATAGTATCAGGAACGTTCTTGTGGATGATACAGATCTTTTCGCCTGTGGCAACCATCTCAGCATTAGGGAAGTTTACGGAGTTTCTGATGTTTCCGTTTTCGATGTAGTCGATAAGCTCCTCAGCTGCCATAACTGCACAGTTATCTTCACTTTCCGGTGTAGATGCACCAAGGTGAGGAAGTGCAACAACATTCTCCACGCCGATAACATCTGCGTTAGGGAAGTCTGTTACATAGCATGAAACCTTGCCGCTTTTGAGTGCAGACAGGATAGAAGTAGTATCAACGAGCTCGCCTCTTGCGAAGTTCAGGATTCTTACGCCGTCCTTCATTAATGAGATCGCATCAGTGTTTATGAAGCCCTTTGTCTGAGGATTGAAAGGAACGTGTATTGTAAGATAGTCACACTTTTCAAAAACTTCCTTCTGTGAAGAAACAACCTCAACCTTTCTTGAAAGCTTGAGAGCAGCGTTTACAGAGAGGAACGGGTCAGTGCCGACAACCTTCATTCCGAGAGAAACAGCAGCGTTTGCTACAAGAATACCTATAGCGCCAAGACCGATGATACCGAGAGTCTTGCCTTTTATTTCAGGACCTGCAAACTGTGCCTTTCCTTTTTCAACGAGCTTTCCGACCTGGTCGCCTTCGTTCTTGAGTGAAGGAACCCATGAAAGTGCGTTGGAGATCTTTCTTGAAGAAAGAAGAAGACCTGCTATAACGAGTTCCTTAACAGCGTTAGCGTTGGCACCCGGAGTGTTGAATACACAGATACCAAGCTCAGCACACTTTTCAACAGGAATGTTGTTTACGCCTGCGCCTGCTCTTGCTATAGCAAGAAGGTCAGAGCCGAATTCCATGTCGTGCATAGCTGCTGAACGAACCATTATTGCGTCCGGATTTTCGTGTGTATCGGCAATATTGTATTTTGCCTTATCAAAAACCTTTGTACCGCATGCGGCAATATTGTTTAATGTTTGAATATTGTACATTGTAGCCTCCAAAATGATTAAGCATTTTCCTGTTCAAATTTTTTCATAAACTCAACAAGCTTTTCAACGCCTTCCATAGGCATAGCGTTGTAGATAGAAGCACGCATACCGCCTACTGAACGGTGACCCTTGAGGTTTTCAAAGCCTGCAGCCTTAGCTTCCTTTACAAACTTAGCATCAAGCTCGTCGTTGCCTGTTACAAAAGGAACGTTCATAAGTGAACGGTCTTTCTTTTCTACTGTGCCTTTGAACAGCTTGCTCTGATCGAGGAAATCATAGAGAACAGCAGCCTTCTTTTCGTTGTAAGCCTTCATTGCTTCAAGACCGCCCATTTTCTTTATCCACTTGAATACCTTGCCGCAGATATAGATACCGTAGCTCGGAGGAGTGTTGTAGAGAGAATCGTTGTCAGCCTGAGTCTTCCACTTGAGCATTGTAGGTGTGCCTTCAAGAACATCATCTCTGATGAGATCTTCTCTGATAATAGCTATAACAACACCTGCAGGGCCTATGTTCTTCTGAACACCGCCGTAGATAACGCCGTACTTTGTAACGTCAACAGGCTCTGAAAGGAAGCATGAAGAAACGTCAGAAACGAGATCCTTGCCCTTTGTGTCAGGAAGCTGCCAGAACTTTGTTCCGTAGATAGTGTTGTTTTCGCAGATATATACATAGTCTGCATCTTCAGGAATATCAAGATCTGAACAATCAGGAATGTATGAAAAAGTCTTGTCAGCAGATGAAGCAACAGCAACAGCCTCGCCGTACATCTTAGCTTCTTCGTAAGCCTTCTTTGCCCACTGACCTGTAACTATGTATGCAGCCTTCTTGTTCTTCATAAGGTTCATAGGAACAGCTGCGAACTGCTGTGAAGCACCGCCCTGAAGGAAAAGCACCTTGTAGTTGTCAGGTATGTTCATAAGGTCTCTGAGATCCTTTTCGGCATCCTTGATGATTTCATCGTATGCCTTGGAACGGTGAGACATTTCCATTACGGACATTCCTGTTCCCTTGTAGTCGAGCATTTCGTCTGCTGCTTCTTTAAGAACTTCTTCCGGAAGAACAGCCGGACCTGCACTGAAGTTATAAACTCTCTTCATTTTAAAATTGACCTCCGTATAATTTATATAATGGTAATAATATGAATTTATACTATATCAATAAATATTATATAGATATTATATACACATTTATTATTATATGCTTTTTGCCGCTATAAGTCAATATTATGCGGGGAAAATGTTATAAAAAAATTGATGTTCATCACACTTTGTCGGAGTTGACAAAAACAAGCAACTCTATTGAGGTGAAATATAGTGCAGAGCGATAAAAGCAAAGGAAGCATTGCAGCTATGGCAATGCTTCCGATTAAAACTTGCTTATTCTATATCGTTGCTGTCGAACGGATCTGCGCATTCAGGGCAGAACTTAGGTGGGTTGTGCGGATCTTCCGGTACCCAGCCGCATTTGTCACAGCGATATAAAGGTGCTCCTGCCGGCTTTGGCTTAGCGCATTCGGAACAGAACTTGCCTTTGTTTACCGCACCGCATGAGCATGTCCAGCCGTCAGCTGTATTCGGGTTCGGCTTAGCACATTCAGAACAGAACTTGCCTGTGTTTACAGCGCCGCATGAGCATGTCCAGCTTCCTGCCGGAGCCGGCTTTGGTTTTGCACACTGGGAGCAGAACTTGCCTGCGTTTACTGTGCCGCATGAGCATGTCCATGAGTCAGCTCCGTTTGATGCCTGCTGAGACTGTGCCTGCTGCTGTCCCATTGCAAAAAGATTCTGAGCGTTCATGCCGCCTGCCTGAGCTGCCATGTTCATACCCATGAAGCCGTTCATAGCACCTGCAGAATTTCCGGCAGCGGCTTTCATAGCATCAGCCTGAGCACCTACGAGAGTTGCAGCAGCGTAGTTAGGATCACGCATCATAGCAGTTCTCTGAGCGTTCTTTATCATGTCCTCGTCTTCTTTTGAAGCGGATACGGAGTTGATAGCAACAGAAACTATAGAGATACCTCTGAGCTCTGACCATTTTTTGGAGAGGATAGAGTTCATGGCATCAGAAAGCTCCATTGTGTGTCCGGGAAGAGCGCTGTATCTGATACCCATATCGGAAATCTTTGCAAATGCAGGCTGAAGTGCGTTTAAGAATTCGCCTCTCAGCTGCATGTCTATTTCGGAGCGTCTGTATTCATGAGCTACGTTTGCGCATACGTTTGTGTAGAAGAGCATAGGGTCTGTTATTCTGTATGAATATGTACCGTTGCATCTTATGCTTATATCAATATCGAGATTTATGTTTCTGTCAACTACTCTGAAAGGAACAGGGGTAGGTGTTCCGAATTTATTGTCAACAATCTCTTTTATGTTGAAGTAGTATATGCGCTGATCCTTGCCGGACTGTCCGCCGTATGCAAAACGCTTTCCTATTGTCTGGAAGGTCTGCTTTATTGATTCACCGAGGCTTCCTGAAAAGATACTCGGTTCTGTGGATGTATCAAATGTATATTCACCGGGTACTGCACATATATCAACTACATGTCCCTGTTCAACGATCATCATACACTGACCGTCAGCAACAGCTATGCCGCTTCCGTTTGTTATGATGTTGTCGTTTCCTTTTGTATTTGATGAACGTCCGGTAATACGTTTCTGTCCTTTTACGACAAGTACGTCGTTAGGAATTGATTCACAGTAGAAAAATTCCTTCCACTGATCTGCAAGTGTTCCGCCTATTGCGCCTATCGCAGCTTTAATAAGTCCCATAGTAAAATTTACTCCCTTCGTTTTTAAAAAATCTTTTTCTCATTTTTCCTGCCCTGCGCATTAACTGCAAAAGCCAGGTTCATATCGGCTGATGGTAAACGCAGGATAAACTCTGCCGTTCACTGTATAAAGACAGCATATTGTATACATAACATGATATGTCAGCCGTTATAATAAATAATACTCTAAAAAACCGGGAACGTCAATAGATTTTTTGAAAATATTATTTCAATAATAGTTTTTTTGAATAAATAACGTGTTTGTTTTTGGTAACAAAAAATGCCGGAACAATAAAATGTTCCGGCAAGAGTTTCAAAAAAATTATTTCTGTGCGTTATAGAATTCAATTTCACCTGAAGACAGTACTTTCCATTTTTCTTCTTTCAGTCTGAACTGATTATAGTAGCTGTCTATTGTTTGCGGAAGGAGAGCAGGATCTGCATCTACAGCGCTGCCTTTTGTAAAGTCAACTGAGAAGTATGCTTCCGTGTCCGGTTTATCTGAAGCAGATACGATTTTGTGTTTGTTTGCCAGATAGTACATGTACCATTTGTAGCCGCGTGTATAGAAGAAGTCATCGAAGATATTGAACCAGGATGAGTTGCTCGGGGTATATGAAAGCTCTTTGCTGGTAAGGTGAACTGCTTCTACTCCGGTTTTCTGAACAAGAAGATAAGCTTTTTTTGTGTTCGACACACCCGAAGTGCCATAAAGCATGCGGCTTTTGTCTGTATAGTTCAATATAAGGGATATATATTCGGATGTCAGAGCACTGTCTGTATGATCAAATGTGACTTCTACAATGTCACCGTAAGCCATGCGGCATTTTTGCTTTATAGAGCCTATACAGGAATAATAAGTAGTAGTTCCGGTAGCGTCTACAGACATCAGCCATTTCTGGGCAACTCTTAATGATTCTTCCGTATCTTTTGTAAGATTGCTGCGGTCGGATGTTCTGTCATCAAATGTAATGTTTCTGATTATTTTTCCGTTCTGATAGCGGAGCTTTGTGTGGCTGTATGGAGTATAATCAAGTATGTATTTGTCCATAAGCTTATCGGACATAAATTCCTGCATATCATCGTTTAATTCTATGTTAAGACTATCAGGTGTTAACTCTATGGAATCAATAATTGTTTCAATGTTGGATTTCTGTAAGCCATCCAATGCGTTTTCAAGATACCAGCAGTCAAAGACCTGACTTGTAAAATCATAGATTTTGTTTTCTATAGAATCTGCTGCAGCGTATTTGTATTTTGCTATATAACTTGCGGCTTTACTAAGTCCTTCAGTTGTACGAGAAAGATTATTTTTATTGGCTGCTGTCTGACAGTTCAGCAAGCAGTCCTTTGTTTTTGATGAGGTTTCAAGATCACTGTAGCTTAAAGAGTCAACTAAGAAAGTATCCGCATTTTTTTCAAAGCCGGTTGACATAAACTTTTCAAGTTCACTTGTGTTTTCAGAAAAGATCATTGTCTTATTAAGAAATATGTTATTATTTCCTTCTATATATACCGGGTTTATGGCGATAAAAGCACGATGTGCAAATTCCTTCGGAGCGTCAGGATTATTGTGTATATACTTTACATCGACCTTCATTCTTTGATTTGTCAGTTCATAATATGAATCATAATTGAACTTTGAATAGTTTTCATAAAGCTTTTTAGCCTCATCGTCGTCAAAGGAGTATGCTTTGGAGACTATTATATCGAGCATATATATACCGTGATTGTATTTGATCTGGTCAGGAGTCAGATTCATAAGACCGTTCGCAAGCTTGTGACAGAAGGTTTCCGCACGTGTGATCATCATAGGATCGGTTTCATCGATCTTTTCGAGGCTTGCATATAATTCGGTACCTAAGCGATGAGAGTCGGTAAGTATTGCTTCTAAAACTTCAGAACTGAATCCGGGATTTTTGTTTTCAGGTACTTGCTGTGTGGGCGGAGTTGTCACAACAGGCGGAGTTGTAACAGCGGGTGGATTTGTTACAACTGGTGTTGTTGTCACATCAGGCTTTACCGGCTCTGAACTGCTGTCGTTGAGAATAACCCTTTTTATTATGTTAAGGTCAATAACATCGACTTTTCCGTCTTTGTTGATGTCACAGTCATATGATGTCTGTGCATGAACCAGTTCCGGAAGAGACCTGAGGTTTGAAACAGCAAATATAAGTGATGCTGTTGCAAACGATGAAGCCGCCATCATAGCAGCTATGAATTTTTTGTTCATTTTTAATTCTCCTTTTTGAAAAAATGTACCTTTTATTATATCACTTTGATTTCTTAAATGCAATGTTTTTTAAGTTGTTTTTTATAATAAACGGAATCTTTTTTGTATTTTCTATAATTGACTTAGGAACATTTCAGAAGTATAATAATCATTGACAGAAAATTTTTTGCTAAAAAGGGGTAATGATAATGAAGATAACAACACTTGTTGAAAACACAACTGCAAATCCCTGCTGTACAGCGGAGCATGGGCTTAGCATATATGTGGAAACCGATAATCATAAGCTTCTTGTGGATGCAGGGCAGACAGATGCTTTGATAAAAAACGCTTCTGTTCTCGGAATAGATCTTGCACAGATTGATACTGTAGTTTTAAGTCACGGACACTATGATCATTCCGGCGGTATAATGCCGTTTTCTGAAATAAATCCTGATGCCCGTATAATAATGCAGAGCACTGCGGCAGAACCGCGATATCATGGTGAAAGATACATCGGTATAGATAAAAGAATAACAAACCTTCCGGGAGCTTTACTTATTGACGGAAACATGAAGATAGACGATGAGCTTTTTATTTTCAGCGGAATAAAAGGCCGACGCTGTTATCCTCAGGGAAATCATGTTCTGAAGCGTATTGTTGACAAGGAGGAGGTCTGTGATGATTTTTCACATGAACAGTGTCTTGTTATAACGTGCAGCGGAAAAAAAGTGCTTGTTTCAGGGTGTGCTCATAACGGTATTCTTAATATTATTGACAGATATACTGAGCTTACAGGAGACACTCCTGATTATGTCATAAGCGGATTTCATATGATGAAAAAAGAAGGTGCGTTTACCGCTGATGAGGAAGCTGTGATCATTGAAACAGCCGGAGAGCTTTCAAAAATGAACACCATTTTCTTCAGCGGACACTGCACAGGAGAGCCGGCCTTTGATATAATGAAGAAAATTATGAAGGATAAGCTTAATGCTCTGCATACAGGAGAAAGCATACTGAACTTGTGATTTTTTTAAGTGAGGTGTATCTATAAACAATATGAAAAGATTTGATGTACTGGGGATGAGCTGCGCTGCATGCAGTGCAAGGGTGGAAAAGGCTGTAAATTCAGTAAAAGGTGTTTCGTCCTGTTCGGTAAGTCTGCTTACAAACTCAATGAACGTAGAAGGTACCGCTTCTGCTGACGATATCATAAAGGCGGTCGAAAAAGCAGGCTACAGAGCGGCCGTAAAGGGCGCGCAGACACCGGTAAAGACAGAAGGCACGGAAAAGAACTCTTTTGTAGTCCGCCTTGCAGCTTCTGTTATATTTCTGCTTCCGCTTATGTATATTTCTATGGGCAGTACTATGTGGGGATTTCCTCTGCCTTCTTTTTTTGAAGAAAACTATACTGCTCTCGGGATAACCGAGCTGTTGCTTTCTCTTGCCGTTATGGTGACAAACCAGAGATTTTTTATAAACGGCTTCAAAGGAATAATACATCTGTCGCCTAACATGGATACACTTGTAGCACTCGGCTCTGCGGCATCCTTCGGGTACAGCGTATACGCACTTTTTGCAATGACAGCGGCACAGTCATCCGGTGGAGCGGAGGCGGCATCTGCATATATGCATGAGTTTTATTTTGAATCAGCAGCAATGATACTTGTTCTTATAACAGTCGGAAAGATGCTCGAGTCACGTTCAAAAGGAAAAACAGCTGACGCACTCAGGGCGCTTATGGAGCTTGCTCCGCAGGAGGCCGTAGTTATACGCGACGGGAACGAGTGCCGGGTGCCGGTATCGGAGGTCAGCACAGGCGATGTGTTTGTAGTTCGTCCCGGTGAAAGTATTCCTGCTGACGGTATAGTTATAAAAGGAAGTTCTGCGGTTGACGAATCAGCTCTTACCGGCGAGAGCATACCTGTTGAAAAAAAAGAAGGAGACAGTGTTTCTGCGGCGACCCTCAGCCGTTCAGGATATATGGAATGCCGTACTACAGGGGTGGGTGAAGATACTGCTCTTTCAAAAATAATAAAAATGGTATCCGACGCTTCAGCGTCAAAAGCCCCTGTTGCGAGAGTCGCAGACATCATAGCCGGATTTTTTGTTCCGGTAGTTGCAGGTATAGCTCTGGTTGCGGGACTGATATGGCTTGCTGCCGGAAAAAGTGTTGGCTTTGCGCTTGCGCGAAGCATATCTGTTCTTGTTATAAGCTGTCCGTGTGCTCTTGGTCTTGCGACTCCTGTTGCAATAATGGCGGCAAACGGAGTGGGTGCAAAAAACGGAATACTTTTCAAAAACGCAGCAGCTCTTGAGAACACAGGAAAAACAATGGTTGTCGCTCTTGATAAGACCGGTACTGTAACCGAAGGCAGACCGTCAGTTACAGATATTATTCCTGCCGACGGATTCAGTGAAAAAAGGCTCATGGAGCTTGCGTATGCACTCGAATCAAAAAGCGGACATCCTCTTGCAGCGGCTGTTGTAGAAAAAGCAGAGAAGCTCGGTGTTTCTCTTTATGATTCGGAAGGTTTTAACGAAGTTGCCGGAATGGGGATAACGGCTCAGATAAACGGAAAAGTTATCAGAGGCGGAAAAAAAGAGTTCATATCTGAAAAAGCAGAGATTTTGCCGGAGACGGAAAAAAAGATAAAGGAGCTTTCGGTTTGCGGAAAGACGCCGATGCTCTTTTCTGAGGCAGGAAAATTTGCCGGTATAATCGCTGTTGCAGATACCATAAAAAAAGACAGTGCCGAAGCTGTAAAAATGCTTAAAAACATGGGAATACGGGTTGTGATGCTTACAGGCGACAACAGACATACCGCCGGAGCTATCGGTGAGCTTGCCGGTGTGGATGAAGTAATAGCTGAGGTTCTTCCGGACGGTAAGGCCAGGGAGATAGAGAAGCTTAAAAAATACGGACGGACAGTTATGGTGGGAGATGGAATAAACGATGCAGTTGCCCTGACAACAGCTGATACGGGTATTGCTATAGGCAGAGGTACAGATGTGGCTATTGATGCGGCTGATGTTATACTTATGAACAGCAGGCTTACGGATGTTCCTGCCGCTATACGTCTTAGCAGGGCTGCACTCCGTAATATCCATGAAAATCTTTTCTGGGCCTTCATATATAATATAATAGGTATTCCGCTTGCAGCAGGTGCGTTTATTCCGGTTTTCGGTCTTACTCTCAGTCCTATGTTCGGAGCGGCAGCCATGAGCCTTTCAAGCTTTTGTGTTGTGACAAACGCTTTAAGACTTAATTTTAAGGATATACACAGCAGCCGCCGTGACCGCCGCATCAGACGTGTGATGTCAGAAAAGAGTGTGGAGCTTCCCGGGGAAAATCACAGAAGGGTTGTTTTTATAGAGGGTATGATGTGCGGACACTGCGAGGCAAGAGTTAAAAAAGCTCTTGAACAGACAGAGGGTATAAGCAGTGCAGAGGTTTCTCATGAAAAAGGAACTGCAGTCTTAAGCCTTGGCAGTGACATTAAAAATAAAACTATAAAAAAAGCAGTAGAAAAAGAAGGGTATAAAGTAAAGAAGATCTGCGAAGCAGAACATTCCTGAAGACATACAGCATAAAAAAATCTCCGGACCGATCATAACGGTTATCCGGAGATTTTGTTTTTTAATAATAGTTCTGAGAATCTGTTGAATAGAAGCTGTCGCTTGTGTCTGCTTCTCCCTTGGGACCGACATATGTACAGGAGCTGTCAAATGCCATCGGGATAACGAGAACGCCTCCTAAGAAAATCATTGCAATACACCATCCGGTTGACCTGCCGAAGGCCTTTCCGAACTGATAGTTGATGTATGAAGCCAGTACAATACATCCGGCGTATAGTGCCAGTAACGGCAGCAAAAACAGCAATGTCATATCAAGAAGACTTGAGATTATTGCCAGAAAGCAGTATGCAAAGCAGACTCCCATATATATCCACGGGAGCTTGTAGCTTCCTGTTGCTATTTTTGAGTATACAAAAAAAGAATAAAAAGGTACTATTGCTTTCCATCCGGCTTCTCCTGCTTTTTCAAACAGTTTATACCACGAGATGAGTGCAATTATACTGAGCACGAGAGAAAGCAGTAATATCCATAAGTACATTATTCCGAAAGCAGCCATAATCATAACCCCTTTTCTGCTGCAGCTGCAGCCTGTAATTGTTTTTTACTAATGCTTATATTATATATTATAATAACTATATATGTCAATAAAAAAGTTATAATAAGTTTTTATAAAATCATGATTCGTCATTCCTATAAGCTCTTTGTTGTGTTTTTGTATGAAAAAAACAAGTATTTTATAAAAAAACGAACGTACTTGACAGATGGATATGTGTGAAAAAATTTTTCAGAATATTTTTAAGTATAATCTATTGCTTTTTTTTCGTTATTCAGATAAAATAATTATTGGTAACTTGGTTAATGCCCGCCATATCGGTAAAAAATAATTGATATAACAGAAAGGAGTTTACGGCATGCATGAGAAGTGCCGGAAAATTATATTTATAATAATTGCGCTTATAATGCTTGTTCCCGGGTTATGCTTTGATGATATCGGAATGGTTTCTGTATCCGGAGAGAAAGCCGCAGCTGCAGAAAAAGCCGGTTGTTATATAACTGTTCCTGAGAATCCTGAGGAAGATTTTTCTGCGGAGAGACTCTGTACAGCTGAAACTACAGGTATTAATGAAAGCGTAAGAGTTTATCGTCCGAGATCCGGTACACAGAACAGAAAAAACGTTCAGAATCTCCTGTATGAACTTTGCCCGGCTGATGACATGTCGTTTTTTAAACATAAGAAACGCACAGGCTCAGACGGTACAGGATTATACATAAAGTACAGCAATGAGCTTGCGGTGCTTTATATCCATATAAGTGACGGCAAAAAACAAGTATGTTAAAATTTATATTTATATATCGTGAACGTAAAAGAGAGGACGCGGTGTTATCCGTAAGAAGGATTCTCTCTTAAGTTATAAGTGAAAAACTGCCCTGAATCATGGCGGTTTCTGAAAGTGCTGTAATCAGCCGAAAGGATAATAGATATGAATTTTACATATGTAATGGGATTGCTTGGCGGTCTTGCTTTGTTTCTTTATGGAATGCAGATGATGAGTACCGGTCTTGAAGCAGCAGCAGGAAATAAGATGAAATCTATTCTTGAAAAATTAGCTTCAAACAGATTTGTCGGAGTATTGTCAGGTGCAGTAATAACGGCGGTCATTCAGTCCTCATCGGCTACGACTGTTATGGTTGTAGGCTTTGTAAACTCAGGTATGATGACACTTAATCAGGCTATATGGATAATCATGGGAGCTAACATAGGTACAACTATAACAGGACAGCTCATAGCTCTTGATGTAGGAGAGCTTGCACCTATTGTGGCTTTTGCCGGAGTAGCGGCGATAGTTTTTCTGAAAAACGAAAGGGTAAAGCATATCGGAGAGATATTTGCAGGTCTGGGTATACTTTTTATAGGCATGGATATGATGGGAGCTGCGATGAAGCCTCTTGCTTCCTCTGAAGGCTTTGTATCGATACTTACAAAGTTTGAAAACCCTGTTCTCGGCATTCTTGCCGGTGCTGTCTTTACAGCGCTTATACAATCCTCATCTGCGTCTATCGGTATACTTCAGGCTCTGGCAGGAAGCGGTGCTATCGGACTGAAGAGTGCAGCGTTTGTACTGTTCGGTCAGAACATAGGTACATGTATCACAGCCTTTCTTGCGTCTGTCGGAACAGGAAGAAACGCAAAGAGGACAACACTCATACACATTATGTTCAACGTTTTCGGTACGGTAGTATTTACTGTTTTATGTCTTGTGACTCCGCTTGTTTCTGTGTTTGAAGGATTTACCCCTGATGATGTTCCGTCTCAGATAGCAAACCTGCATACGGCCTTCAACATTGTTACTACACTCCTTCTTCTTCCTGTAGGCACAGTGCTCGCGAAGATAGCGGTTCTTATCCTCAAGGATAAGGGTAACGAGAGTGAGGGTATGCGTGTACAGTATCTCCTTGATATCAAGCATATCAATACAGAAAAGCTCGGTGCATCTGTCATCTGTATGGAGGGTATAAGAAAGGAACTCATGCGAATGATGGATATGGCCAAGGATAATGTTCACGAGGCATTTAACGCTGTAAAGGAAAAAAATAAAGAAAAGTATATGGAGGTAGAGCAAAAAGAAGAATATGTTGACTTTTTAAACAAAGAAATATCGAAATACATAACATCTGCTATCTCGTTTGAAACTACAAAAACAGGAAGCAAGATATTCAATTCGCTGTTCACTATTACAAGCAACATCGAAAGAATAAGCGATCATGCAGTAAACATAGCAGGCTACTCAAACATGCTTTCCGATAAAAATATCGTTTTTTCGGAGAATGCAAACAAGGAGCTTGATGAAATGCAGAGTGTATGTGCAGATATGTTCAGAACTCTCATTACAAGACCTTCTGATTATATGGCATGGTATGAACGCATTGCCTGTATGGAGCAGAAAATAGATGATATGACGCTTCAGTTCAGAGAAAATATGTACAAAAGACTTCATTCCGGAAACTGTACTGATGAGGGAAGTATCCTGTTTTCAGAGATGCTGACGGATTTTGAGCGAATAGGAGATCATGCTCTGAACATTGCAAATGATACGATGAAAATAGAAATGACAGAAAAATAAAGGAGAAATATATTTTGAAAAATATTTTAAAAGGTATATTAATAGGTCTTGCAAATATAATTCCCGGAGTAAGCGGTGGTACAATGGCTGTTTCTATGGGTATATACGACAAGCTGATACATTGTATAAGTCACTTTTTTACAGATCTCAAGAAAAATATCCTGTTCCTGATTCCGCTTGGAATAGGAATGGTCATTGCTATTATAGCAAGCTCGTTCGGAATAGACTATCTTTTTGAAAGCTTTCCTGTACAGACAAACCTTTTGTTTATAGGACTTATTCTCGGAAGCCTTCCGACAATGCGCGAAAAGGTAAAAAATGAAGCCATAAAACCCGGACATATTGTATCTGCTGTTTTGTTTTTTGTACTGGTTGTTGGTATGGCAATGCTTAACGGTTCCACGGGAAATGAAATCTCAATAGACAAGAGTGTTTCACAGATAATCCTGCTGTTTCTGGTGGGCGTTGTTGCTTCCGGTACAATGGTGGTTCCGGGAGTCAGCGGTTCTATGATGCTCCTTCTTCTCGGATACTATAATCCTATTCTTAACACAATAAAGAATTTTTTTGTTGCTCTTACAGACCTTGATGGCAAAGCATTGGGAGATGCTCTCTTCGTTCTTGTTCCGTTCGGTGTAGGGGTGCTTGTCGGAATTATAGTTTTAGCCAAGATAGTGGAGATAGTGTTCCAGAAGTTTCCTCTCTATGCATATTGGTCTATTATAGGCTTGCTCGTTTCTTCACCTATTGCTATCATTATGGTAGGAAGCTTCCCGAAAATAACAATAATACATGTGGTTACCGGAATAGTTACTTTTGCACTCGGCTGGTTCGTTTCAAGAAAATTAGGCGAAAAGGAGTGAGCCCTGGTTTATGAAATGGAAAATAGAAAAAAAGCATATTATACCGGCTGTTCCTGTACTGGTCATTATTCTGCTTTCTCTGCTGTTCAACAACCTGCTTCAGGAAGGAACAAAGTATAAAAACATAGGAGATACAGTAAAAAATACGTTTTCTCCGATTTTCTGGGGCTTTATACTTGCGTATCTGCTTAACCCCATTATGAAAAAGCTTGAAAAATTTGTTTTTATGCCGCTTGCGAAGCGTATCTACAGAAAAAAAGATGCACAAGCAAAGCAGAAAAAGCTTTCAAGAGTACTTGGAGTTATCTTCACTTTTGCTGTTTTCCTGCTGCTTGTTATAGGCGGTCTGTGCGTGGTTATCCCTCAGCTTTACGAATCCGTAAAAAAAATCATAGGCGATATTCCGGAATACTATGTCGAAGTGGAAAAATGGGTAAAGGAGTTCCTTGAGGACAATAACGAGGTAAGCACATATGTTCTTGGCATACTTGACAGCTCCTATGAGAGACTTTCAGGATATATAAACGATGTGGTTATCCCTAACGCTGACGAAATAGTAAAGGGAATAACAAGCGGTATCATAACCGGTGTCAAGTCTGTACTCAATATTCTGCTTGCGATGATCATATCGGTTTATGTTCTGTTTGAAAAAGAAAACCTTATCGCTTCTTCAAAGAAGGTTATATATTCTTATATCGAAACTAAACGTGCAAACACTGCACTTACAGCTGTGAGACATGTCAATAATGTATTTGGCGGATTTATCAACGGAAAGATAGTAGATTCATTTATTATAGGCGTTATGTGCTATATTTTTATGCTGATTACCGGGTTTGAATATGCCCTGCTGATAAGCATTATTGTTGGTGTTACAAACATAATACCGTACTTCGGACCTTTTATCGGTGCTATACCGAGTGTTTTTCTGCTTCTTGTCATAGATCCGAAACAGGGACTGGTTTTTGCTGTTTTTGTATTTATTCTTCAGCAGCTTGACGGAAATATCATCGGACCTCTGATTCTTGGAGAGAGTCTCAAGCTTTCAAGTATGTGGATACTTATTGCTATACTTATCGGAGGCGGTTTGTTCGGTGTTCCGGGTATGATACTCGGTGCTCCTACACTGGCATGTATATGTGCGGTTCTGGAAAACGATACAGGAAAACGTCTTGATAAAAAATCACTTCCTACAAGCAGCAAGGATTTTTTAACTGTCGAATCAGTTGAAATTTCTGATGATAACGTAAAAATAAAACA
This sequence comes from Ruminococcus sp., assembly GCA_015066815.1. Taxonomy (GTDB): domain Bacteria; phylum Bacillota; class Clostridia; order Oscillospirales; family Ruminococcaceae; genus HUN007. Next base: position 45,118 of record SVNR01000006.1, on the reverse strand, counting down.
TTTTGAAGAAAAAGAAGATAAAAAGAAAAATATAAACAATATAAAGAAGTGACTGTAGAAAAACAGTCCTGCACAAACGATGCTCCATATCCGGTTTAGTATGAATATGGATGTATCGTTTGTTTTTTTTATAGAAAACACTTGTAAAATACCTGAAAATACTGTATAATAAAACTATATGCGCTTATGCGCTTAATACCAAACAATCAGGAGGTTACAAATGGAAAAGACAGCTAAGCCTGCTGTTCAGGCTAAGTCGGGTGTCTGGGAAAAAATAAAAAAATGGCTGTATAACAACAGGTTTTATATATACGCATTTTTTATTCCAGTAATAATAATGGCACTCGCATATGGATTTTTTGATGTTTTTCCGCTTGGAAACATCATGGGAATCGATTATGAAAGCATTCCTAAGCGTAAGACCGCTCATGACGGCTCTGTACTTGTACTTGACCTGAACGGTCAGTATGTTTATTACTTTGAAGCGCTCAGAGACGCTTTCTGGGGAGACGGAAGCATTCTTTACAACTGGTCGAGAAACCTTTCAGGTGAGTTTATAGGAATTATCGGCTATTATCTTGCCAGTCCGTTTACTCTTATTGTTATGCTCCTTCCGAGAACCATGCTTCTTGAGAGCCTTCTCATAATGCAGCTTGCAAAGCTTGGTGCAGTAGGAGTAACATTCAGCTACTATCTTCAGAACTCAAAAAAAATGAAGCCGGTAAACGCCCTTATTTTTTCTACATCATTCGCTCTGTGTGCATATGCTGTAATTCAGCTTATGGACCCTATGTGGATAGACGGTCTTGTACTGCTTCCTCTCATAGCACTCGGAATAGAACGCCTTGTAGATAAAAAAATGAGAGCAAACTATATCATACCGCTTGCCCTTATGTTCGTTGCAAACTTCTATATCGGATTTATGATAGCAATATTTGCTGTTCTTTATTTCCTGTACTATAACTTCCTCGGAACAGAAAAGGAAAGTGTTACAGTAAAGGAGCATGCATATACAGCGCTCAGATTTGGTTATTGTTCGCTTGTTGCCGGTCTGTGTGCAGCATTTATGATACTTCCTGTTTATAACGCTCTCAAGCTTGGTAAGTTTGAGTTTACCGATCCGGATTATTCGGTGCAGCTTCAGTTTGATTCTATTGATATTTTATCAAAGCTCCTTCCTTCAAGTTATGATACTGTAAGAAACGAAGGACTTCCGGAAATTTACTGCGGAACAATAGCTATCCTGATGCTTCCGCTGTTCTATCTTAACGAGAAGGTTTCTTCAAAGCGCAAGATAGGTTATTCACTTCTTCTTGCTGCACTTTTCTTCAGTATGTACGTAAAGCCTGTCGATATGATGTGGCACGGAGGACAGGTTCCTAACTGGCTTCCTTACAGATATTCATTTATCATGTCATGGGTGATTCTCTGTATGGGTGCAGAATGCTTTGAAAAGCTTGATGGTCTTAAGCCAAGAGCTATCGGCGGAACATTTTTCGGAATACTTGCATATCTTCTTGTTGCAGAGAAGCTGTTCAAGTATGAAAACATCGAAGTTCTTAACGGATTATGGTTCACAGCAGGCTGTGTACTCTGCTTTGCTATACTCTTATCTGCACTCAAGGACAACAGCGCTTCAAGAGCTATACCTGTAACGATGGTAATTATGCTCTCAGGCGAGCTGCTTCTCAGTACGTTTGAAACTCTTAAGGATATAGATGAAGACGTTATATACAGCATGCGTTCTTCCTACTATAACTATGTTGAAGCAGGACGTTCTGCTGTTGACAAGATAGAGGAAATGGATGACGGGCTTTACCGTTCAGAGAAGGTAGCTCAGACAAATCCTCTCAGAAGAACAGTAAACGACAATATAGCGTTCGGCCTCAAGGGTGTTACACATTCGAGCTCAGTAATGAACGCCAAGATAATAGATACTCTCGGCAAGTTCGGATATGTAAGCCGTGGTCACTATACAAGATACGAGGGTAATACTCCTATCACAGACTCTATTCTTGGTATCAAGTACGTTCTTGACACTAACAACACAGGTGTTTCGGATCTGTATGACTATCAGATGTCAACAGTTACCGAACATGACGACGATAAAACAACTCAGATAGATATCTACAAGAACTCATATGCACTTCCTATGGGATATATGGTTGATTCGGATATTCTTGACCTTAATCTCGAGGACGCAACAAATCCTTTCCAGAATCAGAACAAGCTTCTCAGCGCAATGCTCGGTGAGGAAAAGGAATACTTCAAGAGACTCAGCTTTTCACAGGAACCTCGTTACAGAGGCGTAAACATAGAAAACGGCGGAAGCTACAGCAAGTATGTTGCGGACAAGTCTGTGAACGACTGGACAATAGACTATTTTGTGCATGCTGAAACAAACGATACAGTTTATGTATTCTTCCCGACAATCTATGAAAAGGAGGTAAACCTCTGGCTCGGTGAGTGGAAGGAAGATCTTAAGGACTTTGAATATCCTAAGTTCCATGATAACTTCTTTGAAGGAGAGCACTACTGCATAACACGTCTCGGAAGATATGAAGCAAACAAGAACTTCAGTATCCGTATGACTATTGCAAACGAGTACACCTATATGTCTGACCAGCTCTTCTATTACTTTGATGAAGATGCGTTCAAACAGGATATCCAGAAGCTTCACAGCAATGTATGGAACATTGAAAAGTGGTCTGAAACTCATATTGAAGGTACAGTAACTGCTGAAGCAAATCAGGTATTCTTCACATCTATCCCTAACGAGGGCGGCTGGACAGTCAAGGTTGACGGAAAGAAAGCCGCTATCAAGGATGTGGCAGGCGGATTTATCGGTATAGAGATGACTCCTGGCACTCACACAGTCGAAATGTCATTCTTCCCGAACGGTCTCGGCCTCGGTATACTTGCAGCAGTGGCAGGCGTAGGTCTTGTGGCTGTGTTTATCATCGCTGACAAGAAAAAGACATTCAAGACGGCAGCTCCTGTAAAAAAAGAAACAGCAGCAGCTAACTAACGAAAAATATTTTTTGTTTACTATAATTTTTGATATTTTTTATGACGTCCCGAAGCTATTGCAAGGGGCGTCATTTTTCGGAGGTATCTATGGAAAGACTCGATAAGTTTATTTCTGAAAGAACAGAACTTTCACGCAAGGATGTTAAGACAGCTCTCAAAAAAGGTGAAGTACGGGTAAACGGAAAGGCAGTAAAGGATCCGGCGCAGAAAATCTCCCCTGAAAACGATACAGTCGAAATAAACGGAAAAAAACTTATATATAAACCACATACCTATATAATGCTTAACAAGCCTGACGGATATGTGTGCTCTACCAGGGACGGACTTTCTGAGACTGTTCTCGGACTTGTTCCGGATGAACTACGTGTCAAAGGGCTTTTTCCGGCCGGAAGACTTGATAAGGATTCCAGAGGCTTTGTTTTTCTTACAGATGACGGAGCTCTTGCTCATCGGATATTATCACCAAAAAAACATCTTACGAAGTATTATTTAGTAAAACTCTGGGAAGAATATAAAACAGAATATGAAAAGGCATTTTCAGACGGTCTTGTGATAGATGGCGATGAAAAATGTCTTCCTGCTAAGGTAAGTCCTATAACCCATGATAAAAAGTATGCTCTCGTTGGTCTCTGTGAAGGAAAGTTTCATCAGGTAAAAATAATGTTCCAGGCAGTCGGGAACCGGGTGGAAGTTTTGTTCAGAGTTCAGATAGGCGGATTGCCTATAGATGGAAATCTTGCCCCCGGTGAGTGTTTGGAACTATTGAACAATGATGTTGAAAAAATGTTGTCCGAAGTTGGCTTTAAAGATGTGCTGAAATCCGTTGAAAAGGACTTTTGGGCATATTTAATAAACAACAAATTATAAGTTTGGGTAATTATAGGCTTGCATTTAAGGTATAAAATTTGTTATTATAGTATTGTACCAATTTGAATTGGCAAAATAACTGTTTAGGAGGCCTGTCAAACATGGCAAGTTTATCGTTACGTGGAATCTATAAAAAATATCCAGGCGGTGTAGTGGCCGTTTCGAATGTAAATGTAGAAATTCAGGACAAAGAATTTATTATCCTCGTTGGACCTTCAGGCTGTGGTAAATCTACAACACTCAGAATGATCGCAGGACTTGAAGAAATTTCAGAAGGTGAATTATATATCGGTGACCGTCTGGTTAATGATATCGCACCTAAGGACAGAGATATAGCAATGGTTTTCCAGAACTATGCTCTTTATCCGCATATGACTGTTTTTGAGAATATGGCTTTCGGTCTTAAGCTCAGAAAAGTTCCTAAGGATGAGATCGCTCGCAAGGTTGAAGAAGCAGCAAGAATCCTCGACCTCACACATCTTCTCGAAAGAAAGCCAAAGGCTATGTCAGGTGGTCAGCGTCAGAGAGTTGCTCTTGGACGTGCTATCGTTCGTCAGCCACAGGTATTCCTTCTTGACGAGCCTCTTTCAAACCTCGACGCTAAGCTCCGTGCTCAGATGAGAACAGAGATCGCTAAGCTTCACAAGAGACTCGGTACAACATTTATCTATGTTACACACGATCAGACAGAGGCTATGACTATGGGTGACAGAATCGTTGTTATGAAGGACGGTTTTGTTCAGCAGATCGATACACCTACAAACCTCTATCTTAATCCGATAAACAAGTTCGTTGCAGGCTTCCTTGGTTCACCACAGATGAACATGATAGACGCTGTTCTCAGACAGGATCCTACAAACGGTCTTTTCTATGTAGAGTTCGGTTCAGCTGATTCCAAGACATCAAGAGGAGTTAAGTTTACTATCGTTATTCCTCCTGAGAAGGCTGCAAACGCTGTAACACATCTCTCAGGCTATGTAAACAAGGAAGTTATCCTTGGTATCCGTCCTGAAAGCATTCATGATGAGCCTATGTATCTCCAGAATGCAACAACAGGTATTGTAGAGTGTACAGTTGATATCACCGAAATGATGGGTGCTGAAACATACCTCTATCTCAACTGTGAAGGTATTTCACTCACATCAAGAGTTGCTCCTACTTCAACAGCAAGAGCACAGGATACTATCAAGGTTGTTATGGATCCATACAAGATTCACCTCTTTGATAAGGAAACAGAAGTTACTATTATGAACTAATATTTCTTATAGAAGCTTTAAGAGTCTGCTTTGTCACTTATGATAAGGCAGACTTTTTTAAAGCTTTTTTTTATATAAAAAACACCGCTGTTCTGCGTATGCGCAAAACAGCGGTGTAGTTATAGCGAAAGTAATAGTAAACTTGTCGTTTGCTATAATATATCAGTTTTTAAGCTTATAAACCCAGTTAAACTTATCTTCAAGCTTGCCGTACTGGATTCCTGTCATAGTATCATAGATTTTCTGTGATACATCGCCTATCTTGTTGTTGTTTATGGTCATAACCTTGTCGTTCCACTTGAGTACGCCGACAGGGGAAATAACAGCTGCAGTACCTGTACCGAATACTTCGTTAAGCTTTCCTGCATCATATGCGTCGGAAATTTCCTGTATGGATATACGTCTTTCGGAAACCTTCATGCCCCAGCTCTTACAAAGCTCGATAACAGACTTTCTTGTGATACCTGAGAGTATAGAGCCCTGAAGTTCAGGAGTAACAACTTCTCCGTCGATGATGAAGAAGATGTTCATAGCGCCAACCTCTTCGATATATTTCTTCTCAACGCCGTCAAGCCAGAGAACCTGTGAATAGTTCTGCTTGTGTGCTTCGTCCTGACCGATAAGAGAAGCAGCGTAGTTTCCGCCTGTTTTTGTAAAGCCCATACCGCCCTTTACTGCACGTACATAGTTTGATTCAACGTAGATGCCTACAGGGTTGAGACCTGTTGAATAGTAAGCACCTGAAGGTGACAGAATAATTATGAACATGTAGCTGTCTGCCGGACGAACGCCGAGGAACGGATCGCAGGCGATGATAAAAGGTCTTATGTAAAGTGAAGCACCGTCTGAGTGAGGTACCCAGTCCTTTTCGAGGCTTACAAGCTTATCAAGAGCTTCAACACAGAAGTCAACGTCTACCTGAGGAATAACAAGTCTTTCGTTTGAAACGTTAAGTCTTTTGAAGTTTTCTTCAGGTCTGAAGAGCTGTACGCTTCCGTCAGCGGTTCTGTATGCCTTGAGGCCTTCAAAAACCTCCTGTGCATAATGGAGACACATAGCCGCAGGACTGAGTTCAAGCGGAGCATATGGCACTATTCTTGCATCGTGCCAGCCCTGACCTTTATCATAGTTCATAATGAACATATGGTCAGTAAAGATATGACCGAAGCCAAGATTGCTTTCATCTGTTGGTTTTGCCTTTGGGTTTTTTGTTAATTCTACGCGGATATCCATAGTTTTAATCAGCCTTTCGTTTTTAGGGAAATATCGTTATCCGTGAACGACGCTTCCTGTTTTGATTTTTAAAATATTTTTAATCAGAATGTCCCGTAAGAGACATTCTGGTTATATTTCGATGTAGTTTTTTCTGTACTTGCTGCAAATATAATCGGCAGCGGTTATTATTGTGATTACAGTAGCAAGAACAGTAACAGTGATTATAAACGTTTTAAAAAATCTGTTCATTTTTATAATGTCCTCCTGTAAAATATTTTTAAAAAGAGCAGAAAAATAAACTCTGTTATAAGTATATCACATTTATAGAATTTTTACTATACCGGATTTAAAAAAAATAAAAAAAATTTCATTATTATTTTATAAACTATTTCTTTTATGTAAAAAATTTGTTATAATATAATTATGTTTTCTTTTACGTTTTTTAGAGCTAAAAAAACATTGAACGGAGGGATAGTTTGAACAAATATAAAAAGCTTGCGTCAAACACGCTTATTTTTTCTCTGGGATCATTCAGCTCGAAAATTCTCAGTATATTTCTTCTCAGACTGTATACTCAGTTTATACCAAAGTCTGATTTTTCTGTTGTAAACCAGATACAGAACATCATAAATCTTTTAGGTCCGATTGTAACACTCAGTATATCCGAAAGTATACTTCGTTTCGGACTTGATAAAAAGTATGACAATAAAAAGGTTTATTCTACAGGCGTTTTTACGGGATTTGCCGGTCTTGCAGTTGGTATGATCATATTGTGGATAGTTGCCGCAATACCGAAATTCGGCTTCAAGGAATATCTTCCGTATATGATGCTTTTCCTGTTCACATCGGAGTTCAGATGGATGCAGCAGCAGTATGCAAAGGTCAAAAACTATATCAAGCTTTATACTGCTGACAGTATATTGTCAACACTGACGCTTTTCCTGTTTTCATTGCTGTTTATAGCGATTTTCAAGCTTGGCATAAAAGGCTATATACTGGCGATAGTTTTCTCTGATCTGACATCTGTCGTATTTCTTGCATACTGTGCAAACATGAAAAACGAACTGAACTTCAAGCTTCGGGACAATCATCTGAGGCTTCAGATGATACAGTACAGTGCACCGCTTATACCTACTTCTGTACTCTGGTGGGTGGTAAGCTCGTCAGATTCATTCATGGTAGCAGGTTTTATTTCTCACGAGGTAAACGGACTTTATTCTGCCGCTTATAAGATCCCTAATCTTATTTCACTTATTTCTATTATTTTTTACAGGGCATGGCAGATGTCGGCTATTTCCGAGTACGGTTCAGCAGAGCAAAGAAGATACTATACCAAGGTTTTCGACGCTTATACTTCTATGATGTTTGTTGCGTCGTCAGGTATTATGCTCATGCTTAAGACGCTGACAACTCTCCTTGTTTCTGAGGAATACCGGGAGTCCTACAGGATGGCGCCTTTCCTTGTGGTAGCTGTTCTTATGCAAAGCTTCTGCAACTTTCTCGGAAGTATATACAACGCCTCAAACCAGAACAAGAACTCTCTCTGGACAAGTGCTATAGCAGCACTCACCAATATAGTGCTCAACCTTATACTCATTCCGATAGTAGGGGTTCAGGGTGCGGCGTTTGCAACTATGTTCGCTTACTTTGTCTGCTTTATTATCCGTGTGGTAGATACACAGCGAATAGCAAAGTTTTCTGTAAGCTGGCGCAAAATGGGCGTAAACCTTTGTGTAATAATGTTTTCAGCTATAATGATTCTGGCTGATGTGCCGCTTATGCATTTCTGGCTTTTCCTGAGCTTTGCAGTTATGGCACTTGTAAATCATGCACCTATACAGCAGACAGCCAAAAAGCTTCTGAGCCGCTGATAAACAAAGCATAAAAACAAAACGCATAAGGAACTGTTTTTGTTCCTTATGCGTTTTTTAAATATTATGGTGTTATGGTGAACTTTGAAGTAAGCTCTGAAAGCCTATATAATTTATCAGTCCATGCCCCAGATGTCTCTTGCGTATTCCTTTACTGCTCTGTCAGCGGAGAATATACCTGCTCCTGCTATGTTGCAGAGTGACATCTTAAGCCATGTGTACTTGTCGTTATATAGCTCTGCTGAGCGTTTCTGTGCCTCACGGTATGAGTCAAAGTCGGCAAGAACCATATACGGGTCACTGTTCTGAAGTGAATTTGCTATGTCGTTGAACTGTGTTCCGTTGATTCCGCTGTATATGCGGTTTACAGCACGTTTTATTGTTTCGTTTGAATCGTAGTAGGATTTCGGGTTATATCCCATAGCCTTCTTTGCTGTTACTTCATCTGCAGTCATACCGAATATGATGATGTTGTCATCGCCTACAGCCTGCTTTATTTCTACGTTTGCGCCGTCAAGTGTTCCGAGTGTTATAGCACCGTTGAGCATGAGCTTCATGTTGCCTGTACCTGACGCTTCTGTTCCGGCAAGAGAAATCTGTTCTGAAATATCACTTGCAGGCATAAGAAGCTCGGAAAGTGTTACCTTGTAGTCTTCGAGGAAGAAAACGTTGAGCTTCTGGGATATCTTCGGATTCTTTTTGATTTCCTCGGATATGCTCCAGATCATTTTTATGATCTGCTTTGCAAGATAATATCCCGGAGCAGCCTTTGCTGCAAATATGTATGTTCTCGGAGTAAAATCAGCGTTCGGATGTTCAAGCAGATAGTTATAGTCAGCTATGATGTTGAGTGCGTTGAGGTGCTGACGCTTGTATTCGTGGAGTCGTTTTACCTGAACGTCAAAAATACTGTCAGGATCGATCTTGAAGTCGAGATTGCAGTAGTTTGACGCATACTTGAGAAATTCTTCCTTGTTTTTGCGTTTTATCTTTGCAAGCTCATCAAGCACTGACTTGTCGTTTGCGAAAAGACTGAATTTTTTGAGTTCATCTGCATCCTTAAGGAAGCTGCTGCCTATTTTTTTGCGGAGAAGCTCTGTGAGTCCGTGGTTTGACTGATAGAGCCAGCGTCTGTATGCAATACCGTTTGTTACGTTTTTGAACTTGTAAGGGAAGTTCTGATGTTCATCAGCAAAAACATCCTGTTTGATTATCTCTGAGTGAAGCTTTGAAACACCGTTTACGCTGTGTGAAGTAGCTACACAGAGTGAAGCCATGTGAACAGTGTTGTTCTTTACGATTGACATACGGCTTACCTTGTCGTAGTTGTCTTCAGTGAGCTTGGAAAGCTTTGCACAGTATCTGTTGTTTATTTCTACTATTATAGAGAGTATTCTCGGAACGATATTCTTGAGAAGGTTTATATCCCATTTTTCAAGAGCCTCTGCCATAACTGTGTGGTTTGTATAAGCAAAGGTGTTCTTTGTGATGTTCCATGCCTTATCCCATGAATATCCGCAGTCATCAAGAAGTATACGCATAAGTTCCGGAATAGCAAGTGTAGGGTGTGTATCGTTTATGTGGATAGCAACCTTTTCGTGAAGGTTTTCGAGAGTTCCGTATACCGACATATGGTTTGTTATGATGTCGCCTATGGAAGCTGCACAGAGAAAATACTGCTGTCTGAGTCTGAGTGATTTTCCTTCGAGATGGTTATCGTTAGGATAGAGTACCTTGGAGATAGCATTTGCAATGCTGTTCTGGCTGAGAGCCTTTGCGTAGTCTCCCTGGTTGAACATTGCCATATCAAAGCTTGGTGACTTTGCAGTCCAGAGTCTGAGTACAGAAACGCCTTCGCTGTCATAACCTGAAACATAAAGATCGCAAGGTATAGCAAGAACTGTGCTGTAGTTCTGATGTGATATATGGTGGTACTGGCTGTCCCAGTATTCATGAAGCTCGCCTTCGAAGTGAACTTCTATAGCTCTTTCAGGCTTTGGATCAAGCCATACATTACCGCCCGGCATCCAGTTGTCCGGGAGCTCAGTCTGCCAGCCTTCGTCGATCTTCTGCTTGAAAATACCGTATTCGTAGCAGATAGAATATCCCATTGCGGGGATACACTGTGTAGCCATAGCGTCAAGATAGCATGCTGCGAGTCGGCCGAGACCGCCGTTTCCAAGACCTGCATCAGGTTCGTTTTCGTATATTTTTTCGAGGTTTATGTTGTATTCCTTGAGAATGCTTCTTACATCCTCGACTAATTCAAGATTATACAGGCTTGTTTTCAGAGACCTGCCCATGAGAAACTCCATTGAAAGATAGTATACCTGTTTCTTTCCGGTAGAGTTTATCTTGTTGTTGAAGCTGTTCCTTTTTTCACTGAGGTGACGCATTACTATAGAAGAAAGTGCATTATAGACCTGTGTGTCGGATGCAGCCTTGGGCGCCACATTGTAGTCGGCCTGAAGTACCTTTTCAAGCTCCTGCTTGATATAATCCCTTGTCATTTTTTTCATCGTTTTCTCCGTTCTCCGACGTTTTTGAGTATTAATAAAAAAACAGCGCCATATCTGTCGTTTTGATTGAATGAGCATAGCGTCGGCTACTCAAACTCAATGATATGTATAAAAAATGCGCTATAATTTAATTATACACGAATTCATTTATAAATTCAAGAGCAGAGCAAATAAATTTGTTTTGTTATACAAGGTAAGATTTTCAGACGGTATTGTGCATATGGAAAAATAGTCTCGAATGTGCATTTTCACGAAACTAAAATATTTATATAAAAAAATTATATAAACTATTGACAACCGGGAGCGGCGGTGATATACTAAAGACAGAAGAACAGAACAGGGGATTTTATTCTCTGTGGTTGTTTTTTTCTGACCTGAACAATTTATAAAATATTCACTCTTCAGTTTTACTAAAAATCCTTACGATTAAGTTACTAATGATCATACATTTCGTTCCTGTACTCATTGTAACAAAGAAGTTAAAAATTTTAAATATTGGGCAAACTTGCTGAAAAGCAAGGACGCAAAGCTACGGGTCTAAACCGGAAACAGGGTATGACAGCCGGCTGCACAATTTTTAAACGGACCTTTTTAACGGACGTTTATGGTTGGAAACAGAGGCTGGTACTAATATAGTATCAGCCTTTATTGATTTTTAATAATTATCAGTTTTGTTGGATGAGTATATATTGTTGGGAGGAATCGTTATGAAAAGGCTTACAAAGTATATCAGTGGATTGTTATCTGCTGTGTTTATGCTTAATATTGCAGCTCCGGCTGCTTCAGAGTATATGGTTGCCGCAGATGACACAATAGCAAGTATGAGCGAGGTTATAAGAGCCGGCTTCGAAAAATTCGAAACATCGATAGATATAAGTAAATATGAGCTTACACTGAACGATACCGGAAGAGTAACCGAAATAATAAAATATATAAAGAGTGACCCTGATCTTTTTTATCTGGATCTCGGAGACACCATAGGTGTAAAGCCCGTTTTTGATGATAATAGACAGGAGTGGATTCTCGGAGCACTCAATGTAACATACAATAATACATATGAAGAAGTTGCTCCTCGTATAGAAGAATTCAACGCAAAGATCGACGAGATCGTAGGCAAGGTTATCACTCCGGATATGACAGAGCTTCAGAAGGCTCTCAAGCTTCATGATTATCTGGTTCTCAATACTGTCTATGATACTACCGGCGAGATTGCTGATTATAACAACGGTGCTTCTGCTTATGATATTCTGGTATACGGAAACGGTATATGTCAGGGATATGCTCAGGCGTACAACGTTCTTCTTGAAAAAGCCGGCATAGACTCCGTTATGGCAACAAGTATTGAAATGAATCATGCATGGAATCTTGTAAATATAGATGGTGCCTGGTATCATGTTGACGTTACATGGGACGATCCTGTTCCGGATACTATAGGAAAGGTTAATCACAAATACTTCATGCTTTCCGACAAGGCTATAATGTCTACTACTGAAAACAGACAGTATACGCATTATAACTGGGAGAGCAAGGGTATCACAGCCGAATCAGAAAAGTATGATAACGAGTTCTGGAGCGGAGTAAGCACAGAGTTTTTCATGCAGGACGGCAAGTGGTATTTTGTAAGTGACGACGGTGTGTACAGTACCTATGTGGAGGCTACAGGGGAAGTCAACAGTTATGTAAGCATCGACGATGAAAAGTGGACGGTATGGGGCGATTCAAAATCATACTGGTCAGGAAAGTATGCAAGTCTTATCATATCTGAAGGAACCGTTTACTACAACACTCCGCAGATGATTTATTCCATGAATCTTGACGGCTCTAACAAGCAGGCTCTTAAGTATGTAAACCCATATGAGACAAATGGCTATGTATACGGAATGGTTCTGAAGGACGATATACTGTATGCAGTTATAAAGCAGCAGCCATCTGATCCGGGAACTTTATATGAAGCGATGTCACTTCATCTTAATGAATACTCGTTTATAGATACACTTCTCCAGTCTATATCAGATATGAGGGAAGGCGACTCGGTTTCCTTCAATATGCAGGATACTGAAAAGATTCTTCCGGCAGCTGCTATAGAATGTATGAAGGACAGAGATGTCAGCGTATCACTTGATCTCGGTGATTATTCGTGGGATATCAACGGTAAGAATATTACTGCCGAAACAGCCAGCGACCTTAATCTTGAAATAAAACAGGATCAGGGTATAATTCCTGAAAAAATGAAAAACAGTATTTCAGGTAAAAACTCTACTTTTGTAGAACTTAATCTCACACATAACGGTATGTTCGGACTTACCGCTAACATAAACTATAGTCTTGGCGCTGATCATGCTGACGATATAGCAGTTCTACTACTATAATCAGGAAGAAGCCAGGATGGATAGAATGGATTATATGATGGTTGACAGGTATGGAAATATCGACATAGCACTTGAACATGCATCAAGCTATGCATTAGTGCTGCGGGATATGAACGCTCCTGATGACCCTATAATAGATGATGATCCGAAGCCACCTCAGCAGACAGAGGAACCTATAGTTACAACAACTACAACTATAGCTCCTCCGGAGGAGCCGGCTACATCAGAAACTACAGTTACAGAGCCTATAATTACTGAAGCTCCTATCCAGACACAGGAACCTGATACAGTATTAGGCGACCTTACAATGGATGGTATAGTAGACCTTCTCGATCTTACAATGTTATCCTTAATGTGCTTAGGCGAAATGGAAATCAACGATACAAATCTCGTAATAGGAGACGTAACCCGTAACGGCAGTATCGATCTTTCAGACCTTGCAAGAATGAGACAGCGTGTAATGAATACGATAACTGAGTTCTGATAACTAACAGGTTTTATGAAATTTTCAAACAAATAGTGTTTTTCTCATATTTCCTTGGGAAATACCCCTGCTTTATGCAGGGGTATTTTCTTGGTACACGAATAGACGGTGTGTTGTGCGATAAGTCAGTATTTTGTTGCAAATGTTGCAGGTTTGTGATATAATGAAATTGTTATGGATAATTTAAGTTATCTCAGCTGTGGGGTTATATGGCGTGCGAGTATGACAAAACGGCTTTGATATGATAAAAACAAATTATAAAAATGGAGGTACATATGAAAAAACAATCTATTTTTGTTTTGATTAGTATGATATTTGTGTTTATTACTTTTTTAAAAAAGTTTAGTTTTTTAAATGTAATAAGTATGACAATTCTAATATTTATTTTTATTTTAACTTTTAGCATTGATTTTTCTAATAATAAGAATAAGGGGCTTTCAAAAGGAATAATAGCTTTGACATTAGAACATATGTATATTTGCGCTGCTACTTGTTTTTTTGGAGAAGTCCGTTCAATTCCATTATTTTTATTGATATCTTTACCGTCTATTATCGGGCTGTTTTTTATAGCTAAATTTTCATTAGAATCTTTAAAGGAAAGTATGAAAAATATGAAAAATATGAAAAGGTAATTTATTTATGCCCTACTACTGTACTGACTTGCTGATGTTTGATTAAATAATCCTAGCAATCTATGTTGTTTTGTGGTATAATAAAAAAACATAAAAACGGCGGTGATTACTATGGCAAGACCTAAAAAGTATAATATCCATCTTACGGAAGAAGAACTAAAAAAACTAAAATCTATTATTCGTAAAAAAGACACATCAAAAATGATTCGAAGCAGATGTCAAATTATCTTAGATTTAGATGAAGATCATGGAAAAGTATTAACTCATCAACAATGTGCCAAAACCAATGGTGTATGCATGGCTACAATCACAAATACTATAAGCAAATACATAAACGGTGGCATTGATGAAGTAATTGAATATAAGAGAAGTATAAATTCAGACAATGCAAGAAGAAAGATTGACGGACGAGCAGAAGCCCGTCTTATTGAACTGGCTTGCGGTCCGGTTCCGGAGGGACATTCCAAATGGACGATACGTTTGCTTGAGAAGGAAGCAAAGGTTGTTTTGGAAACACCTGTCGGAAGAGAGGCGATACGAAAAGTTTAAAAAAACAAACTTAGACCTCACAAAAACACCTACTGGTGTATCCCCAAAAAAGAAGACCCGGAATTCATAGCACGTATGGAAGATATTCTTGATGTTTATGAACTTCCATACGATGAGAAACGCCTGGTTGTTTGTATGGATGAAAAACCATATCAACTTTTAGGAGATGTAAGAACTCCTCTGCCAATGATTCCTGGAAGCGATCTGAAAACAGATTCTGAATACGTTCGCAATGGGACAGTTAGTATATTTGCTTTTGTAGAACCTCTTGGCGGAACTCATCATGTAAGTGTACGTGAACACCGAACTGCCTTGGATTGGGCTGAAGAAATTAAATATTTAGTAGATACTATGTATCCGGATGCAGAGAAAATAATACTTGTAATGGATAATATCAACACACACAAGCCGGCTTCACTTTACAAACGATATTTTCCGCAAGAAGCAAGGCGTATCATTAAAAAACTTGAAATACATTATACTCCCAAACATGGAAGTTGGCTTGATATTGCAGAAATAGAGCTTAATATCATGACAAAGCAATGCCTCAATCGCAGAATATCAGAAATAGAATTATTACGGCATGAATTAGCGGCATGGGAAACGGAACGAAACACATTAGCTGCAAAAGTCAACTGGCAGTTTAAAACCAGTGATGCAAGAATAAAACTTAATTCTATTTACCCTACATTCGTTTCTAATTCTTGGAAACAATATTATTATGCTAAACATCAGCAAGTCAGTACAGTAGTATAATAATTTTAATTTTAGTTAGAAGGTTTATATGAAAAAATATATTGTTTTATTATGTAGTGCATTATTATGTTTATTTTTTGGTGTTTTATTAAAGGAAAAAGGTATCGTGTTTTTTTCGATAATTTTTCCATTTTATTATTACGCATTATATAAATATATAGCATATTCTAATAGTGTTAATTCTAAAAATATAATTAGAAACAATAAGATTTTGGAATTATTTTACTTATTTTGCGTACAAATTATTACTACAGTCACTTTCGGCGGATGTGTAGATTATTTTTGGGGATTATCACAAAAATATGAAAATGTATTTTTTGGAGTTATTATATTTTTGGGAGTGTTGTTTTCAATAAATTTTATAAAAAATTTATTTTTGTTATCAAAAAAATACAATAAGAGGTAAATGCATGCCCTACTACTGCCTAAAACAACACGACATAACCGATTGCGGAGCAACATGCCTTGCAACTATAAGCAAGCAATACGGATTATGATTATTTAAAGTACAGGACTATCAGAAAAGAATATATATAATGATTCAAAAACGCATAGCGAGGAGAGTGTGAAAATCTTTTGCTGTGCATTTTTTTGCGTTGTAATATAGAGTGATGTAAAATCGTCAAAGTTCACATAAAAGTTAATAAAATACAGTATATATATATATATATATATATATATATAAATATTATTCTAAACGTAAAATATTTTGCGAAAAGTGTTGATTTATAAAGAAAAAAGTGGTACGATATATATATCTTAAAAAATAGTTTGTAATTTACTTTTATGTATAATATTTCATAAAAAAGATATAAATACTTGAAATAGAGATTAAAGGATGCTTAGATATTTGTTCGAAAGGAATGTAGATATATGGAGATAACCGAAAATAACAAACTTGAAATGTACAATGTTTTTTCATACAGAGGTACTGTTACGCAACAGCAACTTAATAATGTAAGCTTAGAGATAGAAGAAATACTGAATAGTAGTGGTGCCAGAAAAGTTGGTTCACCGGTGAGTGCAACTTTTTCAATGAGTACAAATGCAGGTGAACAGGTGATGGATGTTGAACTGTTGATACCGATAGACAGAGAAATACAAGTACCTTATGGATATACATTCAAGCCGATATTCAGACTAAATAATGCTGTAAAGATAAGACATAAAGGAAATCCTGCGCTTATGCAACAGAGTATGAATGAATTGTTGAAGTATATAAATGAAAAAAAGTTATCGGTTGCAACATCTGCATATGTGGTTACGATAACAGATCCTAAAATACTCGGTAGTATGGATGAATTTATTTCAGAAATATATGTAGGGGTTAATGATAATATTTTGTAATATTGTGATATTGCAAATGTTATAGATTTTTGCTATAATTGGTTTTATTATAGCTGTGATAATTTAAGTTATCTCAGCTGTGGGGTTATATGGCGCGCGAGTATGACAAAACGGCTTTGATATGATAAAGATAAATTAAAAAATGGAGGTACATAACGATGGAAAATGTTATGTTAAATGGATTTACAGAGCTTTCTTTGAATGAGATGGATGAAGTTAATGGTGGTGGCCTTGGAGATGCTGCATTGAAATTTGCTGGTGGAGTTAGTACAACATGTGGAGTAATAGCTTTGATTAATGGTGCTGGCACAGCGGTGTCAATAGCATCTATTCCAATTACTGCTGCTCTTCTCTCAACTCCAGCAGGTTGGGCAATGATTGGATGCTGTGTAGTTGGTGGACTTGCAACAGCAGCAGTTACTGTAGACGCACTCAAAAACTAATAGTTTTGTGCTTCAAAAGCTCCCTATCTCATAAGGTTATGTATCTTGTGTCTTGATAGAGTAGCTTTTGAGGCGCTTAAATTTATGGTAAACTTTGATATGATTTAAGGTTAATTCAAAGCTCTTTGCGTGTTTGTTAAATGATTTAGGTGTAAATATGGATGGTTTATTATCAATTTTAATGTTTTTAATTTTTTTGGTTGTTTTTGTTATTATATTGTGCGGTAAAATTAATATACTGATAGTTACAACGTCTGTTTTGTTTTTCTTTATATTATCATGTATAAGACGTTATTACTTTATACGCAATTGTAAGTCTAATGCTAGATTATTGTCTTCTGATATATATGTTATTCCGTTTGAGCATATAAAATATAAAGGAGCTTTTGCCGTGAATAATTATGTGATTTTTGAAGAAAGCTTTTATGATGAACAAGATGATGTTTCTAAAAATGTGATTATTTCTCACGAACGCTATCATTTAAAGCATAGACACACTGAGAAAAAAAATTTTTTTCGTTGTGTTTTATTGTGGAATAGTTTGCATTTGATGTTTGGTCAAAATGGATTGTATAAATTAATATTGTTATTAGTATTATGTGCGATTTATATTGTGTTGATAAGTTATTTTGAATACAATGCAGATGGTTATTCTGTTGAGAATAATGGTATAGATGACGTTATTTATACTTTAGAGCATTTGGAACAAAATAATGAAAATATAAAAAAAGGTGATTCTATTTGTCTTTGGTTAAATACAATACCAAGTCTAAAATCAAGAATAAGGCGACTTCATAAGCAAAAATTGCAATACAGTGCAATAAATATAAAAAAATAAATTGGTGGTTGTGAAAGTAAATGAAATACTATTGTATAAAACAACATGACATAACCGACTGCGGAGCAGCATGCCTTGCAACAATTTCAAAACAATATGGTTTAAATTTGTCTGTATCAAAGATAAGGGATGTAGCTGGAACAGATAAGCAGGGAACGAATGCATATGGAATTATAAAGGCTGCAGAACAATTAGGATTTACGGTTAAGGGCGTCAAGGGCAACCAAGACGCTTTTTTTAATGATTTTCCGTTGCCAGCAATAGCTCATGTAGTTATTGATGGTAGTTTACTGCATTATGTGGTTATACATAAAATAACGCAAAAACAGGTTGTGATAGCTGATCCTGCAAAGGGAATAGTAAAATACACACCTGAAGATTTCTTTAAAATATGGACAGGTGTCCTCATACTTATGGTTCCTACCACAAAGTTTGAAAAAGGAAACGAAAACAAGGGAGTCTTGACGAGGTTTTTCGGATTGATGTTACCTCAGAAAAGATTACTCATAAATATATTTTTATCATCTCTTGTAATAACGGTGTTCGGGATACTGGCATCGTTTTATTTTCGGTTTATAATGGATGATATAGTTCCGAATTCGCTTAATAAAACGCTGATTACACTGTCAATAGGTGTCATAGCGTTGTATATTTTTAAAGCATTACTCGGAGCATTCCGAACGCATCTTATGTTGTATCTTAGTCAGAAACTTGATATACCGCTGATACTTGGATACTATCAGCATGTTCTCGGATTGCCGATGAATTTTTTCGGAACAAGAAGAACGGGTGAAATAATATCAAGATTCAGTGATGCGTCAAAAATAAGAGAGGCAATATCACAGGCTACACTGTCTATAATGATAGACACACTTATGGCTCTTGTAGGCGGAATAGTTCTTTTTAAACAGAATAAGACGCTTTTCGGAGTAAGTCTTGTGATAGTAGCGCTCTATGCAATTATAGTATTTGCATTTAACAAACCTGTAAAAGAAGCTAACAGAAATATGATGGAAGATAATGCACAGCTTACATCATATCTTGTTGAAACATTAAACGGAATAGAAACGGTAAAAGCTTTTCACGCAGAAGAAAAAGCACAGGGTAAGACAGATAGTCTCTTTGTAAAATATCTTAAAAGTGTATTTAAAGGCGGTACTGTTATAAATGTTCAGCAGACACTTACAGGACTTATTTCTACAATAGGAACAACAGTAATATTATGGATTGGTGTTTCTGATATACTGAATGGTAATATGACTCTGGGAAGTCTGATAACATTCAATGCACTTCTTGCATACTTCCTTGACCCTATAAAAAATCTGATAAATCTTCAGCCGACGATGCAGACTGCTATAGTAGCTGCAGAACGACTAAGTGAAATTCTTGACCTTGAACTTGAAAAGACTGCTAATGAATCAAGAAAATTATCACCGCCGTCATTGAATTATCCTATAAAAATAGAAAATCTTGATTTCAGATACGGAACAAGAAGACTTGTACTTGAAGATATAAATATGACAATAGGTGCAGGAGAAAAAATTGCACTGGTAGGAGAGAGTGGTTCAGGAAAGACTACATTATCAAAGTTGCTTATGAATTTTTACTCATGGGAAAAAGGTGAGATTTTTATCGGTGACTATAATATCAAAGATATAAATCTTGAAGCGTTAAGGAGCAGAATAGCATATATTTCACAGGACATATTCCTTTTCAGTGGTACAATAAGAGAAAACCTTGAACTTGGAAATGAAGATGCAACATTTGATGATATATTAAATGCCTGCAAATTAAGTAAAGCTGATGAATTTATAAATAAACTTCCTATGAGATACGAAACACTGTTAGAAGAAAACGGTTCAAATCTTTCCGGTGGTCAGAAGCAACGACTTGCAATAGCAAGAGCATTGCTAAAAAATCCTGATATTCTTATTATGGATGAAGCAACAAGTAATCTTGATTCTATAACGGAAAAAGCTATAGAAAAAACTATAAATGAATTATCGGGAAATATAACAACTATCATAATAGCACACAGACTCAGTACAATAATGAGATGTGATAAGATATTTGTTATGGAGCAAGGAAAGTTTATTGAGCAGGGTACCCATAGCGAGTTAATGCAGAAAAAGGGAAGATACTACGATCTCTGGAAAGATCAGTTGCCTGAAAATACAATGGAGATTCAGGATGTAAGTATAGATATAACCCGTCAGATACAAGGATACTACGAAAAAAATGCTTTAAAGTCTAACGTACAAGCTAAAACAAATAACAACGGAACATCTTTGGTGTTCTCCGGAGTAGTTATATGAGGTGGAGATCATGAAAGGAATAGTTCTTGAATTAAAAGATATTTCAGACAGCCGTGAGGTTATGGAGAGCAAAGAAACACCGGGAATAAGTAGATTTATTTATATACTGCTTATTATGCTTTTGTGTGCTGTATTATTTGCATGCCTGTTTGAGATAGATGATTATAGTCGTGTATCGGGTGAAATAAAAACACAGGATGCAACAAGTAATGTTGTTCCGGCGTATACGTGCAAAATAAAGGAAATTCTTGTGAGTGAAGGTCAATTGGTTAAAAGTGGAGATGTGCTTTTTAAACTTGATTCTGACTATGCCAAGGAACAACAAAATGTCATAAAAGAAAAAATTTCTGAATACGAAAGTGCAATGGTTAATGTTGAGCTTTTGAAAAAGTCAATAAACGATGATAAAAATTATTTTAAAAACAATGACGAAGATGCCAATTATTATTATCGTTACGAGCAGTACAAAAATGGCGTTCTTATTTCATTAAATGAGCTAAGCAGTTCACAATTAAGCAGTAATCTTACTATTGAAGATAAGAAAAATAATCTCAAAACTATCAATGACACAATTAATAGTAAAAATTCAGAATTGACGGAGATGAAAAACTTACTTGGATGTGTTCAGAATAACAACGATTACAGTAGTTATAATGATGTGCTAAATGCAAGTTATACAGAATATCGTACAGGTTATGATAAGGCGTTACTGCTTCTTGAGCAATACAAGAAATCCTATGAGGATGTTGTAAATAAATTCAACTCACAGGGACAGACTGATAATATAACCCCCATAGATGTTGAAACTGCCAAATCCGAAATGGAAAAAGCATATACAGATATGATCAATTATCGTGCCGCATATATATCTGATATACGTGCCCAAATTCTTATAATCGAAAGTCAGATGTCCCAAGAAGAAAATGCTGAATTACAGAGTCTTCTTGATGCGTATGTCTCTTTAAAAAGTGCGGTCGAATCAAATCAGGATTATATTTCTTCAGATCAGACTACACAAAATAGTTATGATGAATACATAAAAAAATATAATGATATGAGTACTATTTATGATGAGAAAAGTGATGCATATTATGATATATACAATAAGTATTCCTTACAAAACAGTAATATTATTACTGAAACAGATCTGAATAATGCTGAAAATGCGTATAAGAGTGCTTCGCTTGATGCAGACAATAAGAAAAATAATTATATTTCACAGTTGCAATCATCTATAAGTAAATTAGGGGAAGAAATTAAAACTCTTGAAAATAATAAACATAGTCTGGAGTTATCGATAAAAAGCGTCGATACATATGATGATTATGAAAAATTATCTGAAGATAAATTAAAAAATGAAGCTATAATAGCGATAAATTCTGAAATTGAGATGATAAAAGAAAATATTTCAAGTGCACAGATGCAACTTATGGAAATAAATAATACAATAAAAAGCTCAGAAATAACAGCATCGCACGATGGAAGAATAACGCTTATAGGTGACTATCATGCAGGTGATTATGTGCAGGCAGGCAGTTCGCTCTGCAGTCTTGTTCCACAGACGGATGAACTTAAAGTAGTTCTATATATTCCGGAAAAGGAAATTTCAAAAATAGAAATTGGTCAGAAAACAGAATATATATTTGATGCATTACCATATACGGAGTATGGTAAAATAACTGGTGAAATACTATCTGTTTCAGAAGATTCAATAATAAATGAATCAGCACAAACAAGATTTTATATCGCTAAAGCAAGTATTTCGAAACAAGTATTGGAAAATAATAAGGGTGAGAAAAGAGAAGTAAAGACCGGAATGCTTGTGCAAGCTAAAACAATAAGCGGCTCTAAAAAAGCTATCGTATGGCTTATGGAAAAACTTAATTTTATGGATTAATATAATCGAGGGTTATTTATATGTAAAATACCCTCGAATTTTTATTATATATATTGATTTGTATCAGGTAGCATATCATTTATTACTGATATATATTATCATTTATTATTTCTATATTATCGAGATCCGCTGTTTTGAAAAATTCTTTTGGAGCGGTATAGACATGGAGCTTGTTTTCGGGAACACTTGTAAGTTAGGAAGGGATATATGTGCTGGTTTCCATGTACACCTTGCCTTTTTCAAGTCGGTTTCCGTTTTCATCCGTGTGATTTATAGTTAATGAATTTATACGGACATTAATACAATCAGAGTCGTTATGAGTTGTGTGCAAAAACACGATTTTCTTATCTTCTGTAAAGGTTTTTTCGGTTATCGTTTCGTTGAATTTTTCAAATATTTCAGGATAAGAATTAAGGTGTTTCTGATATTCTTCCCATGTTTCTACTGCAACAGGAGACTCAAGCTTGTAGTCGATGTATTTATCAGTGAGTTTTTCGGATGCTACTTCATATACTGATGAATATAAATTCGGTACTATTATCAGTTAATCCTTGCAGGCTTCTAAAAGTGTAACTGAGAGTACATTGCCGAATAATTGACAGGGCCATGTTTCACCTATAACGCTGCTTGTAGAAACTAACTTTATGGTATCTCCCGGTTTGAGTCCTTCGGGTGTTGTATCGATAAACTTAGTTGCATTCGTAGTTGTGGAGCAGTAGATAAGTCCCTTTTCGTCTGAATCGAGCAGTATGGTTCTTCCGGCTATTGATACTATTTCTCCTGTCAGTGTCATGAGATCGGAGTATCCCCAGTTACTGTTCTGCACCTCGATCGAAGAAAGGTCAACATCTATGAGTTTTGTTTTTGGTACTATAGCAGAAAGCACTTCGTATGCTATATCGCTGGTCAGTATATTTGGAACTACTCTGACAGTCTCCATAGTGATTTTTGCTTTATCAAGCGGATAGCTGTGATGTCCGAGATTATCGATTTCCTTTATATCTTCCCTGTTTATTCTGAATCCTGTAATGTAATTATTTACGCTGCTTGAGCCACAAGCAGTTTGCAGGAAAACCACACTGTTGTCAAAAGTCTTTTCGTTTACTGTTTCACAGAGAATATCAAGCTGTCCGTTTGCAAGCTTAACATATTCGTTGAACTCTTCCCATGACTGTATTGCGACAACGCTGTCGAGCTCAAAAATCCCGTCGGTGTTGTACTGTATAAAATTGTCTGCATCTATATTCTCGATGCCTTCGAGCGGGATATTTTCTTCTGTGAGAAGTTCAACTGTATATACATACTTTTTCATATCAGTGTACATATTGGAATATACAGATCTTGAGCATGTTATGATAAGCTCGTCTCCGGTTTCTATCTCAGAAGGAGTGATGCCTATATATCTCGTATGCTCATCTGACAGATCAATTTCGAAGACATCCTCATAACAGCTTGCTATAGTGGCGATGCTGCCCTTGATCTCTTCTACCTTGCCTGTAATAAGCGCGTTGCCGCAATCTGTGGCGCCGTCACTGACCAGACCGATGGAGGATACATTATTTGCTGTATGCGGATATTCACCGGTAGTTATTGATTCACATGAAAAAATTATTTTATCACCTGTTTTGTATTCGTCTGCTTTCTTTTTTATGAAGGCTGTACCTGTTTCCGGGAGAGTAAAGCTCACATATCCTATATCCGATGTACAGGTGAAGACTCCGTTTTCTATGTTCATTATTGTGCCGCCGATTCTGATCTGCCACTCGTCAGTATCAGGTATGGAAGAACTTACTCTGATTGACTTGTTTTCAGGTAAACAAGTTCTCGGAAGTACTGCTGCGTGTGAAATCAGATTAGCGTCCATGGTGCTTTCCCATGAGTCAGAGTATCTGGATATATTCATGCAGATATTTATCCCTGTTTCGTTTTGTGTGATGGATAGTGAGGAAATGGATGTTTCTTCGCTTTCTGAGGAAACCATACTTGTAAGAACTATGATGTTTTCATCAAAGAATTTTTCGTCGATATCAATAAGTGCTGAAATCTGTTTACTGCATTTATCGTCAGCAAATTTTTCATAGGAGTCAAATACAGTACTTCTCTGTGCTCCGGCATCAGATGGTGTTTCGAATGATATGCATTTTAAATGTGTAGATAAAACAATTCCTGATTCCGGAACTGACGCAGTTTCTTTTTTAGAAACATACCTTTTCAGATGTGCAAGGTCTGAGAGGTTTATCTTTCCGTCAGATGTTACATCAGAAGCTATAAGCTCTTTTTTATCAAGGGTGATATCGCCGATAAGATGAAGAGACAGAAGAGTCATATCTGTAATATCGGTGACTCCGTCGTTGTTGATGTCGCCATTTCCGGCGCTGATATCTGCTGCAAAAACACAGAGCGGCTGACAAAATAAAGAGAGACAAGCAGCTGTTAAAACTATTTCCTTTACTTTTTTCATGAAAATTCCTCCTTGAAATTCAGATTTTTGAGATTTTTCCGGTATCCGAAGCAGAATACCGGAGATATAGTAAATGACAAATATAACTGACGTTTACTATAATCCGCATCCGGAACATTCCTTTGCCTGAATACTTCTATATATATAAGATTTCAGAACGCGAAAATGTTTGAATTTTTCTGAAAAAAATTTATTTTCGTAGGATGATACAAATTAATTGCCCCGGATATATTTGTATTACACAAATTTGTGCAATGCGCTTCTGATGGACTGCCTATTACTATTATAAAAATATTTGTTTCGTCATATCAATCGGAAAAAATAAAAAAAAACTATTGACAAATCCGGATAATAGAGTTATAATTGTAAAGGTTTCAAACTTTACAACGGAGGCGGAGATATGGCAAAAGATCTTAAATATGCGATGCTTCTTGATTTTTACGGTGATCTTCTTACCGAAAAACAGCAATATATCATGCAGCTTTATTATTATGAGGATTTTTCGCTTGCAGAGATAGCTGAAAACGAAAAAATCTCCAGACAAGGCGTTCATGATGCAATAAAACATGCTGAACAGTATCTTGATCAGTTTGAGGCTAAGGTCGGTTTTGTAAAGAAAACCATGGAATATCGCGGAATTGTCGAAGCGATGAAACAGTGTACTGCAGAGTACATAGAAAAATACAGCTATCAGAGAAGTATCTCTGAATACACAAAAAAAATCACAGGCTATATAGAACAGAGCGAAGAGCTGTTCAGATAGCACAAATATAACAAGGGAGGCTCCGATAATGGCATTTGAAGGTTTGTCGGATAAACTCAATAATGTATTTAAACGCTTAAAATCCCGCGGAAAACTGACAGAGGCCGATGTTAAGGAGGCCATGAGAGAGGTTCGTCTTGCACTTCTGGAGGCGGATGTAAGCTACAAGGTAGTAAAGGATTTTGTTGCAAAGGTATCCGAAAGAGCTGTAGGTGAGGATGTTTTAAAAAGCCTTACACCTGCTCAGATGGTAATAAAGATAGTAAACGAAGAGCTCTGCAGTCTTATGGGTAACTCGAACGCAAGGATAAACATTCCTTCGAAACCGCCGTGCATAATAATGATGTGCGGACTTCAGGGTTCCGGTAAGACAACTCATTCAGCAAAGCTTGCAAAATACTTCAAATCTCAGGGAAACAGACCGATGCTTGTTGCCTGTGACGTCTACAGACCTGCTGCTATAAATCAGCTTCAGATTGTCGGCGAAAAAGCAGAAGTAAAGGTTTTTGAGATGGGTCAGATCGATCCTGTAAAGATTGCTAAGGAATCCATCAAGTATGCCAAGGATTACGGTCATGATATCGTTATTCTCGATACAGCAGGCCGTCTTCATATAGACACTGAGCTTATGGATGAGCTCAAGAACATAAAAAAAGAAACAAACCCAAGCGAGATAATGCTTGTTGTTGATGCGATGACAGGTCAGGATGCGGTAAACGTAGCAAAGTCTTTTGACGATGCTCTCGGTATAGACAGCGTTCTTATGTCAAAGCTTGATTCGGATACAAGAGGCGGTGCTGCTCTGTCAGTACTTTCCGTAACCGGTAAACCGATAAAGTTCGTAGGTATGGGCGAAAAGCTTGATGATTTTGAGCAGTTCCATCCTGAGCGTATGGCATCACGTATTCTTGGTATGGGCGACGTACTCACACTTATTGAAAAGGCTGAGAGTGCTGTTGATCTCAAGGATTCTGAAAAGCTTGCAAAGAAGTTTACTGAGAACACCTTCGACATGGAGGATCTTCGCAGTTATCTTCTTCAGATACAAAAAATGGGCTCCATAAAAAGTCTTCTCTCGATGCTTCCGGGTGTCGGTGATAAGGTAAAGGATATGGATGTCGATGAAAGACAGTTCCAGCGTATAGACGCTATCATAACATCAATGACAAAGGCCGAACGTGCAAAGCCTTCCATCATAAATCCTTCCCGCAAAAAGCGTATAGCAGCAGGAAGCGGTATGAAGGTAGAGGATGTCAACAGACTTCTCAAGCAGTTTGAACAGATGCAGAAAATAATGAAGCAGTTCGGTAATATGGGCAAGGGCAAGGGACCTATGTCTGCTAAGCGAATGAAAAAGCGCATAGCCGGAATGAACCTTGACAACATGCCTACAGATGCGGGTTTTCCGATAAACCCACTTAAAAAATGATATTTTTGCAGATATGCATTAATATATAGTTAAAACAATCAGCGGAGGTGAAATTTAAAATGGCAGTAAAAATCAGATTAAAGAGAATGGGTGCTAAGAAGGCTCCTTTCTATCGTGTTGTTGTTGCTGACTCAAGATACCCAAGAGACGGTAGATTTATCGAAGAGATCGGATACTACGATCCTACAAAGACACCAAGCGTTATAAAGATAGACACTGAAAAGGCTGACAAGTGGATCAAGAACGGTGCACAGCCAACTGATACAGTTAAGAAGCTCATCAAGAACGCTCAGGCATAATCGACTTATCTTTACAGATACAGACATCTATGTCTGTATCTATTAAAGATTATCTTTTTATGTACTGATTGTACATAGGGGTAGCGTGAATACTCACGCTATTATTTTTATAAAGGAGAAAGAAAGATATGAAGGAATTACTTTTCGCTATTGTTGAAGGCCTTGTTGATGACAAGGAAGCTGTTACAATCACCGAGGATGCTCCTGATGAAGAGGGCGTAATTGTTTTTCATCTTCACGTGGCTCAGTCCGATATGGGACGTGTTATCGGCAAACAGGGCAGAATAGCTAAGGCTATCAGAACAGTTATGCGTGCAGGTGCGGCAAGAAACAACTCCAAGGTGCTTCTTACTATTGAATAACAGCCCCTGATGCATATTTTATAAAAAAGAAAGCAATACTGTCAGATTAATTTTCATCGAGTTACTCTGACAGTTTTTTTGATAATTTTTTTATAAGGAAGATGGTTTTATGACAGATAATTTTTTAGAGGTAGGGAAGATAGTGACCGTTCATGCGCTCAGAGGCGAGGTGAAGATCGCTCCGTGGTGTGACAGTCCTGATTTTTTATGTGAGTTCGATTATCTCTATCTTGATAAAAAAGGCAGCAGTTATCTTGAAACAGAGCATGCAAGAGTTTTTAAAAACATGGTTATTGCCAAGTTCAGGGGATATGATACTGTTGAGGACGCAGAAAAGCTCAGAAACAAAGTGTTATATATATCAAGAGACGACGTAGAGCTTGACGAGGACACATACTTCATAAAAGATCTTATCGGAATAAAGGTCATAGACAACGATACAGGCACGGTGTACGGAGAAATAAAAGATGTATTTCAGACGGGAGCAAATGATGTCTATGCTGTCAGAAACGGAGAAAAGGAGTATCTCGTTCCTGCTATTGCTGATGTGGTCGTAAGCACTGATATAGAAAACAAAACTATGTATATAACACCTCTGAAGGGACTTTTTGACGATGAAAATTGAGATAGCTACGCTTTTCCCCGAAATGTGTGAAACCGTTCTTTCGGAGAGCATTATAGGCAGAGCAAGAAAAAAAGGCGCAGTTGATATATCATGCCGCAACATACGTGAATATACTAATGATAAGCACCGCAGGGTAGATGACACTCCGTATGGCGGAGGAATGGGCATGGTAATGCAGGCAGACCCTATATTCAACTGCTACAGTGCAGTCTGTGATGAGCTTGGTGAAAAGCCGCATACCATATATATGTCTCCTAAGGGCAGAATCTTTACACAGGCTCGTGCAGTTGAGCTTGCCTCCTACAAAAACATTCTTATCATATGTGGACACTATGAAGGCGTGGATCAGCGTGTCATTGACGAGATAGTGGACGAAGAGATATCCATAGGTGATTATGTGCTTACAGGAGGGGAGCTTCCTGCTCTTGTGGTTGCAGATGCTGTTTCGAGGATGTGTGAGGGAGTTCTGTCCGATGAGCTCTGCTACAAGGACGAGAGTCATTTTAACGGGCTTCTTGAGTACCCTCAGTATACAAGACCGGAAGAGTGGCATGGAGTCAAGGTTCCGGAGGTTCTTTTGTCGGGACACCATAAAAACATTGAGAAGTTCAGACTTGAAAAAAGTCTCGAAATTACCGCAAATCAGCGTCCTGATATGTATGAAAAATACATTGAAACCCATAATATTCCTTCTAAAAAGTAATATTGAATATAATCTTCTGTTGAATGTTGTTAGTGTTTAATAAAATTTAGTTAATATCGACAAAAACCCGACGAATAAACATTTTAAGCATAATCAATGCGTAGAATTTTCCGCTTAATAGTGAATATATAGTGATTTATGCGTTGACTAACTAAAAAATAACTTGTATAATTGATTTAAAAGGTAATTTGCTCAGCAAGCTGTCCTGTGGCTTTTTAGTATCCGGAACTTTTTATTTGTTTTTCGGATTACTTTATGAATATCAGGAAAGCATAACAATAAACAAAATAATAATTGAGGAGAGTTTTATAATGTTTGTAAAAGAAGTAATGGTACAGAACCAGGTAGGACTCCACGCAAGACCGGCAACATTCTTTATTCAGAAGGCTAACGAATTCAAGGCTTCGATCTGGATTGAAAAGGAAGAGCGCAGAGTAAACGCTAAGAGCCTTCTTGGTATTCTTTCACTCGGAATCGTAGGTGGCACATCTATCAAGATCATAGCTGATGGTTCAGATGAACAGGTTGCTGTTGAGGCTCTTGTAGATCTCGTAACAAGCGGCTTCAGCGAGGATAAAGCTTAATCCTTATAAAAAATACAAAGCGGACTTACAGCGGTAAAAACCGAAAAGTCCGCTTTTTTTGTTCATGATGCTCTGCTCATATCGTACATGTTTTCACAGAATACTGCATATCCTGTTGTAGGATCGTTTACAAACACATGTGTGACAGCACCTACAAGCATACCGTTTTGTATGATAGGGCTTCCGCTCATTCCCTGAACTATTCCGCCTGTCTTTTCAATAAGTTCAGGATCTACTATTTTGATAATCATATTTTTGGAAGAGTCCTTATCATCATAGTCTATCTTTTTTATTTCTATGTCGTATGCTTCCGGCTTGTCTCCGCAAAGTGTGGAGTATATAAAGGCGTCTCCGGTGCTTACTTCATGTCTGAGCGCCATAGGAACAGGTTCATTGTTGAAAAAATCATCTGATATATTTCCGAAAACGCCGTATCTGTTGTTTAAGCTAAGCTTTCCGCAGGGTTCGTTATCACTGAAAAATCCCCTGAGTTCTCCGGGTTTTCCGGGAACTCCTTTTTTTATGTCCGAAATACTTACGTCCATTATTTCGCCGCTGAAAAGAGGAACTGTTTTTCCTGTATCAGTATCACATACAGGATGTCCGAGCCCTCCGAATGTAAGAGAGGAGCGTTCACAGTAGGTAACAGTGCCTATTCCTGATGAGCTGTCACGAACCCAGAGACCGAGCTTTGGTGAGCTGTCGTCTGAGGGAAGTGCAGGCGTTATGCTTACAAGCTTTTTTTTGCCGTCACGGATAAGCTCAATAGCTGCAGCTGCTCCGTTTCCTTCTGATATAAGCTTTTCTATATCCCTGTTAGAATATACACGCTGATCGTTTACAGCTGTTATTATATCGCCCTTCTGTATGCCTGCGTCTTCTGCAGGACTGACCATGCCATCTGAGGTTTCGACAGGTCCTGTTTTTATGACCATAACTCCGTCCATCATCATTTTTATTCCGAATGGTTTTCCGCATGGCGTCAGCATCGGCCGTTCAACAGTTCTTATTTCAACATTTTTTATAGGGACAAGTCCCATCAGGCTCAGAGTCACTGTTGTAGTTTCGGGAGAGGTTTTTGCGGCAAGTGCACTTGAAAGATTTTCTGAGGGTTCTGCGGATATTTTTAAAAACGTATTAAGTGAAAGCTTTTTTCCGTGTTCACAGCTGAATGTGTCCGGCAGCTTCTGAGAATAATATAGTATAGCGGAAGTCAGCAGTGTACACAAAGCTGTTGTCATACAAAAAATTTTTTTGAAAAATTTTTTCATCTGGTTTCCTCCTGTGATAGATTATAGTGAATCAAAAACTTATCTGTGGTTTGATATATTACACTATTTAATATTGACTGTATATCAAAAAAATATTAAAGGGTATAGCAGTTTTAATTTTTATAAAAATTTTTCATTTGACTAAAGCGTAAAAATATGCTAACATTAAAAACATATACGGACTTCAGAATGCTTTTTATAAAGAAAGGCAGCGATTAAGAAAAATGAATATACTGAAAATATTTCTCAGAACAGCTGTTGTGGTGTCTCTGATGATTTATCCGCTTTTCCTGAATCTTCTTGCAGGAACAGCACTGATAACCGGTGCATACAATAACTTTGAACAGCTTATTATAGGTGAGGCTGCATATCACAGATATCTTGCAATGGGCATAGCTATGCTTCTGTCGTCAGCACTGATCACTGCAGCTGTTGTTTTGTGTTTTATACATAAAAAAATTCCTGCTGTTGTTCTGGGGTGGTCGGGCTTTTTCATATGTCTTGCAGTGACTCTTGTGCTCAGAAAAACAGCCTTGTTAAACGGGCTTTCAGACGCTGACCTTGTTCCGTATGCTGATATATATATGTCACGGCATCTTCCGACTGTTTTTTGTCCGGTATTGCTTACAGTATTGTCGATTGTAAGCTGTATTTCGGAAAAAGATAGCTTATCGGGCGCTAAGAAAAAGCGTTCCGGCTAAACATATTCTGTAAAAATATGTCACAAAACATAGTGTGAAACACTTTTTTACGGAATCAAATCATAGAATTTCACGAAAAAACCGTTAAGTTAAAAAATTCCAAAAAAACCTCTTGATTAAATTACAAATATATGGTAAAATGAATTTACAGTAAAAAATTAGGAGGTTTAACAATGTTAAACAAAATAAGAGTATTGATCGGTGATGACAGTGTCGAATACGGAATAGCCTTTGCAAATACGCTCAGAGGTTTCGGATGGTATGTGGTTACGAGACCTAAGGACGGAAACAAGATACTTGAATCAATAAAAAACGATTCTCCAGATATTGTTATAGTTGACGCTGTGCTTCCGGGAATTGATGCTATCGAGATAATCAAAAGAACAGCATCCGACAGCAACAGACCGGAGTTTATAATAACCTCACCTTACGACAACCCGTTTGTCGAAAAACAAGTGATGCAGAACGGTGCATCGTATTTTATGCTCAGACCTTTTGACGTTAACACGTTAAAAGATCGTATAGAGTCTGTTCTCCGTAAGAACGACGCTCCTGTTGCTCCTGCGGAATCAGAAGACATGGAGCTTGTAGTTACGGACGTTATACACCAGCTTGGTGTGCCGGCTCATATCAAGGGCTATCACTATCTGAGAGAGGCTATTCTGTCCTCGCTTTCAGATCACGATCTGCTTGAGAGCGTTACAAAGTCCCTTTATCCTAACGTAGCCTGCAAGTTTCAGACAACATCTTCAAGAGTAGAGAGAGCCATACGCCATGCAATAGAAATAGCCTGGGACAGAGGCAATGTTGAGATACTGAATTCATTTTTCGGATATACGGTAAACACGAGCAAGGGAAAACCTACAAACTCCGAGTTTATCGCTCTTATAACCGATAAGCTCAGACTCCGCTACAAATCTGTCCTGAACTGAAACCCGGCTGATTTTCTTCCGCTGTGACGCAGAGGCTTTGATATAAAACATTTTTATATTTGAAAGGAAAGTTTTTTATGAGTTTTGTAAAAACAAGCACTGATGAGCTTAACGTAAACCCTTTTGAGCTGATAGGAAAAGACTGGTTTCTGATCACAGCAGGAGATTCTGCGGAGAACTACAATACCATGACAGCGTCATGGGGAGCTATGGGTGAAATGTGGGGCAAGCATATGTTTTTATGTGCTATAAGACCAAACAGACACACATACGGCTTCGTTGAAAACAGCGAGTACTTTACTGTATCATGCTTCGATCCCGAAAAATACAGACAGATGCTTTCTTTTTGCGGTTCCAGATCGGGAAGAGATTATGACAAGGCAAAAGAAACAGGTATAACCCCGGTAAAAATAGAACAGTCTGTTGCTTTTGAAGAAGCTGACATGATACTTGTATGCCGCAAAATGTACGCACAGGATATGGATGAAAGCTGTTTTATTGACAAGGATGCTCTGAAGTTCTATGAAAAAGATCCTCTTCACAAAATGTATATTTCGGAGATAGTTTCGGTATATAAGTCTGATAAAAAATAACCGACCTCCTTATAACCTGTTTATCAAAGCCGGTTTTTAAGCCGCCTTTGCACAGTTAAAACAAAAACACGGATACACAGAGAATGCCAAAAAGCGTATTTTATGTGTATCCGTTTCTTATATTCATTGTTCCAATGAATATTCGATTAAAAATGAATAATTATACAGTCCTGCTTGACATTTGAAATTAATAATGTATAATTAAAATATATCATCAAAGAATTGAAGAATTCTTGATGAGCTCAGGCAAAGGAACACGTATGTATTTGTTACAAAAACAACAATCCGGCATCGTGTCCCTGATTTCGAAAAAGTATTTTTCAAGATTTACGGAGGTCAAAACATTATGGCAAAAGATATTAAAAAAGTTGTACTTGCATACTCAGGCGGACTTGATACATCTATCATTATTCCGTGGCTCAAAGAAAACTACAATAACTGCGAAGTAATCGCTGTTTCTGCTGACGTAGGTCAGGGAACAGAGCTTGATGGTCTTGAAGAAAAGGCTATCAAGACAGGCGCTTCAAAGCTTTATATAGAGCACATAACAGAAGAATTCCTCACAGACTATGTTTTCCCTACAGTTCAGGCAGGTGCGCTGTATGAAAACAGATATATGCTCGGTACTTCCTTTGCAAGACCGATCATTGCAAAGAGAATAGCAGAGATCGCTATCAAGGAAGGCGCAGATGCTATCTGTCACGGCTGTACAGGTAAGGGTAATGACCAGGTTCGTTTTGAACTTGCTATCAAGGCTTTTGCTCCTGATATGAAAATAATCGCTCCATGGAGAGAATGGGATATCAAGTCAAGAGATGAAGAAATAGACTACGCTGAAGCACACAACATTCCGCTCAAGATAAACCGTGAGACAAACTACTCAAAGGACAAGAACATCTGGCACCTTTCACACGAAGGTCTTGACCTTGAGGATCCTGCAAACGAACCACAGTACAACAAGGAAGGCTTCCTTGAACTCGGCGTTTCACCTGAACAGGCTCCTGACACACCTACATATGTAACAGTTTCTTTTGAAAAGGGTGTTCCGGTTGCTGTTGACGGCAAGAAGATGGGTGCAGTTGAGCTCGTTACAAAGCTTAATGAACTCGGCGGGGCAAACGGTGTAGGTATCACAGACCTCGTAGAAAACAGACTTGTAGGTATGAAGTCAAGAGGCGTATACGAAACACCGGGCGGCGCTATCCTCTATCACGCTCACGAAGTTCTCGAAACACTTTGTCTTGATAAGGAAACTTCAAGAATCAAGCAGTATCTCAGTATAAAGTTTGCTGATGTAGTATACAACGGTCAGTGGTTTACACCTCTCAGAGAGGCTCTTTCCGCATTTGTTACAGAAACCCAGAAGACAGTAACAGGTGACGTTAAGCTCAAGCTCTACAAGGGCAACATAATCAACGCAGGAGTTACATCCCCATATACGCTTTATGATGAAGATGTAGCAACTTTTGATGAGGATGAGGTTTACAACCAGGCTGATGCAGAAGGCTTCATCAATCTCTTTGGTCTTCCTGTTAAGGTTAAGGCTCAGCTTGATGCTAAGAGAAACAAATAATCTTAAGTGACTATATACTATAAAGGGCGGGCGTTCGTCCGCCCTTTATTATTTTATATAATGTTTTTGAGGGAGGTTTTTTCAAGTGGATGAAATAAAAACATATCAGCATGAGGTCGGACAAAGTCTGAAGATTTCCGAGGACAGTATTCCTGATGCTCAGTTTACAGCAGTAAATCTTGAGAGAGCGACATTCAAAAGTGTAAATCTTTCGACAGTAACATTTGAAAAGGCAAATATGGAATGTGCGGTATTCAACGATGTTGACCTGAACTGCTGCGCATTTGATAACGCATATCTTGATAACAGCACAATAAACGATTCAAGCTTTGCAAATGCTGTTGTCGAAAACGTTAATATGGAAAGAGCAAAGTTTAACGGTCTGAATATGTCAAGAGCTTCATTCAAGGGCATAAACTTCAAGGAAACGTCGTTTAACGAGGTAAGCCTTGATGATTCAAAGCTGTTCTTTTCCGATATGATAAATTCATCATTTGAAAAAATTGTTCTCACAGGCAGTAAGCTTACAGAGTGTGACCTTTCAGATGTAGAGATAAACGATTGTGAAATAAACGGACTGAAAATAGACGGTATAGATATCGGAGCGCTTATAAAAGCTATAAAAGAAAAGAAACTTGATCCGGATAAGCTTATAAACGGCTGATAACTAAAGAAAGGTGTGTAAAAACAAATGGCAAAGATGTGGGCAGGAAGATTTTCCAAGGAGGTTGACGAAACAGTCAACGCTTTTAACTCATCTATTTCTTTTGACGGAAGAATGTACAGACAGGATATAGAGGGCAGCATGGCTCATGCTGAGATGCTTGGCAGATGCGGGATTATTTCGGCTGAGGACAGCGAGAAGATACGCCTTGGACTCAAGGAGATACTTGCTGATATTGAGTCAGGAGATCTTGAGCTTGATATGACAGCCGAAGATATACATATGTTTGTAGAGGCTGAGCTCACCAAAAGATACGGGGATGTAGGAAAGAGACTTCACACTTCACGTTCAAGAAACGATCAGGTAGCTCTTGATATAAGACTTTATCTCAGAGAAGAAATATCTCAGATAAGAGCTCTTACAGCGGAGCTTGTAAACGTTCTGTGTGTTGTAGCTGACAACAATCTTGATACGATAATGCCGGGATATACTCATCTTCAGAGAGCACAGCCGATAACATTTGCTCATCATATGATGGCTTATGGTCAGATGCTGCTCAGGGATCTTTCGAGACTTTCTGATACAGCAGGCAGAATGAACTACAATCCGCTCGGAAGCTGTGCTCTTGCCGGTACTACTTATCCTATAGACCGTAACCTCACATCTGAGCTGCTCGGGTTTACAGCACCTACCGTAAACAGTCTTGACGGAGTTTCCGACAGGGATTTTTGTGTAGAGCTTGCAGCAGCGCTTTCACTCCTCATGACTCATCTGTCAAGATTTTCTGAAGAAATAATAATGTGGTGTTCATGGGAATTCAGGTTTATAGAGCTTGATGACGCATATGCAACAGGCTCCTCAATAATGCCTCAGAAGAAAAATCCTGATATAACAGAGCTTATCAGAGGAAAGACAGGCAGAGTAACAGGTGATCTTGTAACACTTCTTTCTATGCTCAAGGGACTTCCGCTTGCATATAATAAGGATATGCAGGAGGATAAGGAAGCAATATTTGATGCAATAGACAACGTAAAGCTTTGTCTTAAGACGTTTATTCCTATGATAGAAACAATGAAAATAAACAAGCCGAACATGAGAAATGCCGCAGCAAGAGGCTTCATAAACGCTACTGACTGCGCTGACTATCTCGTAAAGAAGGGTATGCCGTTCAGAGACGCATACAAGATAACAGGACAGCTTGTTGCTCTTTGTATAAGCAAGAACGAAACTCTTGAAACGCTTTCTATAGATGAGTACAGAAGCTATACAGAGCTTTTTGATACTGATGTGTTTGAAGCAATAAATCTTGAGGTGTGTGTAAACCAAAGAAACTCTGAGGGCGGACCGTCCCCTGAGGCTGTAAAAATACAGATTGAAAAGACCAGAGCGGCTCTTGTAAAGGAAATGCAGGAATGACAAGAAAAAACATAAAATCAGTTTTTTTAATAAGTCTTGCCGGAGTGGGCGTATGGCTTGCCGGATTTATTATTATAACGCTTCTGAGGTTTGAGAATGCGCCTGCGGTAAATCGTGCATGGCTTATAATAACTTTTCTGGGAACGCTTGTGGTAAGTGTGGCCAGAAACATGAAAAACGATGAAAGGTGAAATTTTCAGTGGCAGTAAAAGTATTTATTGACGGACAGGAAGGTACGACCGGACTGCGTATTATAGAAAGATTCAGCGGAAGAGATGATATCGAGCTCATAAAAATCTCCGAAGACAAGAGAAAGGATACTGAGGAGAGAAAAAGACTCATAAACAGCTCGGATTTTACATTTCTCTGTCTTCCGGATGCTGCAGCAAGAGAAGCTGTTTCTCTTGTTGAGAACGAAAAAGTAAGGATCCTTGATGCTTCAACAGCACACAGAACAAACGACGGATGGATATACGGTTTTCCTGAGCTTTCCGCAAAGCAGCGTGATAAGATAAGAGAAACAAAACGTCTTGCAGTCCCGGGCTGCTATGCGAGCGGATTTGTTTCACTTGTAGCACCTCTTGTAAGTGCAGGTATAATGCAGAGTGATTTTCCTGTGTTTGCGTATGCAACATCGGGCTACAGCGGTGCAGGAAAAAAAGCTATAGCAGTATACGAGGGAAATGAGAAGCCGTTTGAATTCGGCAGTCCTCGTCAGTATGCTCTTACACAGGCTCATAAGCATCTTCCGGAAATGCAGAAAATATCCGGACTGTCCGTAAAGCCTATGTTCAACCCTATAGTCTGTGATTATTACAGCGGAATGGTTGTTTCGGTTCCTGTACAGACAAGACTTCTTGAGAAGAAGTGCGGTATAAAAGATATATACGAGGCTCTTGCGGCTCATTATGAGGGACAGAAAATGGTTTCAGTCATGTCTATGGGCGGTACTGAAGAGATACCGGACGGTTTTCTTGCCTCCAATACACTCAGCAATCACGACAGAATGCAGATTTTTGTTTTCGGAAACGACGATCAGGTTCTTCTGTGCTCCAGACTTGATAATCTCGGCAAGGGTGCTTCAGGTGCGGCTGTTCAGTGCCTTAACATAATGATGGGTGTAGATGAGGCAACAGGACTTAATATATAAAAAAGAAGGTAAAAAGCTATGCCAGACGGATTTAATATATTAGAAGGCGGAGTTACAGCTCCAAAAGGATTTCAGGCAGCGTCAGCAGCTGCCGGGATAAAGTACAAAGGACGTACAGATATGGCGCTCATTTTTAGCGATGAGCCATGTGTTGCGGCCGGAGTTTATACAACAAACGTAGTAAAGGCGGCTCCTGTTTTATGGGATAAGGCAATAACAGACTCTGATACGAAGGTAAAAGCTGTTGTTGTGAACTCAGGAATTGCGAATGCATGTACAGGCCAGCAGGGTATGGATATATGCAGAGCAACAGGACAGGCGATAGCAGATATCACAGGTGATGTTCCGGAGAGCGTTCTTGTGGGTTCAACAGGCGTTATCGGAATGAAGATAGATACTGACAAGATAGTTGCAGGCGCAAAGGAGCTCATGTCAAAGAAGGCATATGGCAAAGAAGCCGGAACAGAGGCTTCACGTGCTATTATGACAACTGATACAGTAAACAAAGAAATCGCCGTTTCCTTCAGAATAGGTCAGGAAACAGTGACTATCGGTGCTATGAGCAAGGGCTCGGGCATGATACATCCGAACATGTGCACAATGCTCGGATATGTTACAACTGATGCTCTTATCGATAAGAAGCTTCTTCAGGAGGCGCTTTCTGATGTAGTTGCAGACACCTTCAACATGATCACGGTTGACGGGGATACTTCTACAAACGATACACTTCTTGTTCTTGCTAACGGTCTTGCAAAAAATCCTCCGATAGATAAGAAGGATGAAAACTATCAGCTTTTCAGAGACGCACTCTACTATGTCTGTGAATATCTCGCCAAGAAAATGGCCGGAGACGGAGAAGGCGCAACAGCTTTGTTTGAAGCAAAGATCATAAACGCCAAGAGCAAGGAAGATGCAAAGCTTATGGCACGTTCAGTTGTCGGTTCAAATCTTTCCAAGGCAGCAATCTACGGACATGACGCTAATTTCGGACGTTTTCTCTGTGCTATGGGTTACTCCGGAGCGCAGTTTGACCAGAATGATGTTCAGCTTTATTTTGAGAGTAAGGCAGGAAAGATGATAGTATTTGACAAGGGAAACCCGGTACCTTTCGAGGAAGAAGAGGCAACAAGAATTCTTTCTGAGGAAGCAGTTACTATTCTTATCGATATGAACGAAGGTACAGCAAGTGCAACGGCATGGGGCTGTGATCTTACCTATGACTATGTAAAAATCAACGCAGACTACAGAAGCTGATAAAAACAAATATATTTTTTTAGAAAGATGGTTTGAAAAGTTGGAAACAATATCTAACAAATTACGTTCACAGGTGCTCATAGACGCACTTCCTTATATACAGAAGTATAATAACAAGATAGTTGTTATCAAGTACGGCGGAAACGCAATGACTAACGAGGAGCTCAAGCAGGCTGTCATGAGCGATATAGTTCTGCTCTCTCTTGTAGGTGTAAAGGTAGTTCTTGTTCACGGCGGCGGTCCGGAAATAAACGATATGCTTAAAAAACTCAATATCGAGAGTAAGTTTATAGGCGGTCTCAGATATACCGATAAGGATACTATCGATGTCGTAAAAATGGTTCTTGCAGGAAAGGTCAACAAGGAGCTTGTTGCTCTTCTCACTGCAAACAAGGGAAGCGCTGTTGGTTTATGCGGACTTGACGGAAATATGCTTACAGCAGAAAAATTAAAAACCGAAGAAGATCTTGGTTTTGTCGGAGAAATAACCTCAGTCAATACAAAAGTAATAACTGACTCTCTTGATAACGGATATATTCCTGTTATAGCTACAGTTGCAAGCACTGAAGATGGTCAGACTATGAACATAAACGCAGATACAGCTGCATCAAGAATAGCAGCAGAGCTCGGCGCTGAAAACCTCATACTTATGACTGACATTGCAGGACTTCTTAAGGATAAGGATGATCCGTCAACACTTATTCCTTCCGTAAACGTGAGTGATGTGCCTTTTATGAAGAGACAGGGTATAATTTCCGGAGGCATGATACCAAAGATAGACTGCTGTGTTGAGGCAGTAAGACGAGGAGTAAAGAAAACTTCGATAATAGACGGAAGAGTACCGCATTCTATACTTATAGAGCTTCTTTCGAGTGACGGAATAGGTACACAGTTTACCTGATTTTCCGGGAAAGGACAAAAAATGAATACCATAGAAAAATTCAATAACAGTGTAATGCACACCTACGGACGCTACGATGTGGTAATTGATTCGGGAAGCGGACGTATGGCTGAAGACGAAAACAATAAAACCTATATAGACTTCGGAAGCGGAATAGGAACAAACTCGCTTGGCTACTGTGATGAAGAATGGGCAGATGCTGTATGCGCACAGGTTCGCAGTATACAGCACACATCAAACTATTATTATACATCAGTGCAGGCTGAATTTGCTGATAAGCTCTGCAAAGCAACAGGTTATGATAAGGTGTTTTTCGGAAACAGCGGTGCAGAGGCAAACGAATGTGCCATAAAAACAGCCCGCAAGTACAGCTTTGACAAGTACGGAAAAGGCAGGAGCACTATCATTACTCTTGTGAATTCATTTCATGGAAGAACACTTGCTACTCTGTCTGCAACAGGACAGGATACGTTTCATAACTATTTTTTCCCGTTTGTAGAAGGATTTGTGCATACACCTGCAAACGATATCGCAGCGCTGCATGAGGCTGTAGATGATACCGTATGCGCTATCATGCTTGAGTTCGTTCAGGGCGAAGGTGGAGTTATAAAGCTTGATGATGATTTTGTTAAGGAAGTACGCAGGATATGTGACGAAAAGGATATCATCATGATAGCAGATGAAGTTCAGACAGGAGCCGGACGTACCGGAAAGTTCCTTGCTTCTGAACATTTCGGAATAAAGCCTGATATCACAACAATGGCAAAGGGACTTGCCGGCGGTGTTCCGATAGGCGCTTGTCTTACACTTCCTCAATATTCATCCGTGCTTGTTCCGGGAACTCACGGTTCAACATTCGGCGGAAACCCGATTGCCTGTGCAGGCGGAAACGTGGTTGTTTCCCGTGTTACAGCTGAAGGATTTCTTGATGAGGTAAAGGCAAAGAGCGATTATATAAACGATAAGCTTTCTGCTATGGACGGAGTAGAGTCTGTAAGTGGTCTTGGACTTATGATAGGCATAACGCTTAAGGACAAAAACGCTTCAGATGTTGTAAAGGCGGCGCTTGACAAGGGGCTGCTCCTTCTCACAGCAAAAACAAAGGTTCGTTTGCTTCCTCCTCTTAATATTACATATGAGGAAATAGACAAGGGACTTTGTATCTTGTCAGAGCTTATAAAATAACTTTTTCTGTATGAAGAAGTATAGTGAAGGGCTATAAAGTAAACGAAAAAATATTTTTCCGTTTACTATCAGCCGCTATGCACATTTGCTTACGTGCAGGGGCTGCAAATATACAGGGTGTATAAAAACCCTGACCAAAAATTAAGAAAGGTTAAGGATTAAGATGAAAAATTTACTTACAATGATGGATCTTAGCAAAGAAGAGATTATTGATATTCTCAATCTTGCAGACCAGTTAAAATACGAACTCAAACACAATATTCCACATCCGCATCTCAAGGGTAAAACTCTCGGTATGATATTTCAGAAGGCTTCTACAAGAACAAGAGTTTCCTTTGAAACAGGTATGTACCAGCTTGGCGGATATCCGCTTTTCCTTTCCTCAAACGATCTTCAGATAGGCAGAGGAGAGCCGGTACAGGATACTGCACGAGTGCTTTCACGTTATCTTGACGGAATTATGATAAGAACGTTTGAACAGAAGGAAGTAGAGGACCTCGCTTCATATGGTTCTATACCTGTTATAAACGGACTTACAGATTATGCACATCCTTGTCAGGTGCTTGCTGACCTTATGACAGTACGTGAGTTCAAGGGAAGCTTTGAGGGACTCAAAATGTGCTATATAGGTGACGGAAACAACATGGCAAATTCACTTATCACAGGCTTCCTCAAGGTAGGTATGACAGTTGCTGCAGCATGCCCTGAAAACTACAGACCGGATGAAAAGGTTCTCGAATATGCACGTGCTACAGGCAGATTTACTATTACAGATAAGCCTCTTGAAGCTGCGGCAGGAGCGGATGTTCTCATAACTGATGTATGGGCTTCCATGGGTCAGGAGGGCGAAGCAGAGCTCAGAAAGGTAGCCTTCAAGGGATATCAGATAAACGATGAGGTTATGGCAGCTGCAAACGACAAGGCCATGGTTCTTCACTGTCTCCCTGCACACAGAGAAGAAGAGATTACTACAAAGGTTTTCGAGGAACATGCTGAAGAGATCTTCGAAGAGGCAGAGAACAGACTTCATGCACAAAAAGCTGTCATGGTAAAGCTTATGGCTGACTGATAGTATTTAAACTGAAAAAAATATTTTTTTACCGTCTCAAAAATGCGTACACTTATCCGCATTTTTGGGGCGGAATTTTTTTGATAAAAATCAATCTGAATCCATATCAAATATCAAGAAAAAATTATCGAAAAACGATAAAAATATATTGACAAATGATTATATGCGTGCTATAATAAGTACAACAAATAACAAAGAAAGGATGGTAATACTTATGTGGAATAAAGAATTATCAGTATTATTATCAAAGGGATTGATCGTTTTGGGACTTATCATGGCAGTGTGTCTGTCGTTTACTCTTCCTCAGTGTGTAGGATGGCTGGAGGACTATTATTACAGGCCTCTCGGACATATTCCTACATGTATTATTGCGTATCTTGTGATGGGCGGACTTGTTGTTCTTCTGATATTTTTATTCAGGCTTCTGAACAATATTTCCCGCAGGCAGGTGTTCGAAAAGTCAAACACAACATGCTTAAGACTTATTTCATGGTGCTGTTTTTTCGTGTCGGCTCTGCTTTTTGCATGGGGACTGCTTACTTTTCTCGAAGTAATATTCCTTGCCGGATTTGTTACCGGCTTTATGGGACTTATTCTTCGTGTTCTGAAAAATGTCTTTGAAGAGGCTGTGAGTATAAGAGAGGAAAATGATTATACAATATAAAAAAGGAGGCTGAGAATTATGCCGATTATAATTAATCTTGATGTTATGATGGCTAAGCGTAAGATAACTTCAGGAGAACTTGCCGAAAAGATAGAAATCACTCCGGCAAATCTTTCTGTTCTGAAAACAGGAAAGGCAAAGGCGGTACGTTTTTCAACGCTTGAAAAGATCTGCGAGGTTCTGGATTGTCAGCCGGGAGATATTCTTGAGTACACAAAAGAATGATATATAACGGGAGTGAGGGTCATATTATGGAGACAGTATTAAAAAACGAGGAGTTTATAACAAACGAACATCAGTATTCACGAAAAGAGATCATAGCGGCATTTCTGAGCATGCTTCTTGGGCTGTTTATTACAGAATCGGTTTTTTTCAGCGACAGGACAGTATATTTTTCTGCAGCAGTATGTGCGATACTTTTTCTGGGCTTTGCGGTAGTCTTTTATAAAGAAAATGTAAAGCTCGGAAACAAGTATATAATTGCTCAGGCTCTGGTTATTCTGTTGTTTTCGGTAAATCTGATTATCGGTTCAAACATAACGATAAGAAACCTGAATATCTTTACTCTGTTTCTTGCGTCGGATTATTTTGTCTACACTCTTTCATCAGGAAAAATAAAGCCCGGAATATATTACCTTGGCGAAATCTTTTCATCAGTGTACCGTATACCTTTCAGATATTCAGCTTGCTGTATCAAGGCAATAAAGAGTATTTTTTCAAATATAAAAATAGGAATGTTAAAACCAGTTCTGACCGGACTTGCTCTTTCGATTCCTGTTATGGTGTTTGTAGTGCCGCTGCTGATATCTGCTGATGAAAATATGGAAAACATATTTATTGAAATAATAAACGGGGCTTTTATAGACAATATAAATATAGGCAGAAGTATTGCCAGAGTTGTACTTACGCTGATTACCGGAAGCAGAATATATGCAGTAATCTTTGGAAACAGCATACATGATTCAGACGAGTGTGAGAACGAAGAAAGCGGACCGAAAAAATATTTTCAGCCTGTTGTGATTGTTTCTATGATATTTCCTCTTTGTATGCTGTACATAGTTTTCTTCTGTTCTCAGCTTGGGTACTTTGTTTCAGCCTTCATGGGAACGCTTCCGGATGAATTCAGTTATGCAGAATACGCAAGAAGAGGTTTTTTTGAATTGTGTGGAGTAGCATCGATAAACCTTGGCGTCAGTGCTTTTATAAATTCTGTTTGTGAAAAACCGGACGGCAGATCGCCTCTTGCGCTAAAGCTTTGTCTGATTGTTATGTCTCTTTTTACTGAGGTTCTTATAGCAACCGCGCTCAGTAAAATGATAATGTACATCGTAAGCTACGGATTTACTCCGCTGCGTATATATGCAACGGTTTTTATGGCTGCAATGGCAGCGTTTTTTACAATGATGATTGTCAAACAGGTCTGTGAAGAGTTTGACATACGTTCAGGGGCAGTTGTGACTGTTCTGACAGCACTTCTTCTTGTTTCCTACGGAAGAGTAGATGCAAGAACAGCCCAGTTCAATATATTGCTTTATAAATCAGGCGTAACAGAAGAACTTGATACAAATCTTCTTGGCAGACTTTCTGATGAAGCGGTTCCGTATATACATGCACTTGCAAAGAGCGGCGGCAGTTATTCGGAAGAAGCCGAAAATATACTGGAAAAAAAGTATATAAGAAAGCATGAGTTTAATTTTTCTTCCTACAGAGCGGAAAAGATACTTGAAAAATATAGATAACGTTTTAAAGTGAACGACAAGCTTATCCGGTGTTCACTTTAAAAAATAGTCGTGAAAAAAGCAGCAGGTGTGTCTTAACTTGCTGCTTTTTTCTGGAAAATAAACTTTTTTAAAAAAAATAAAAAAAATTCAAAAAAAGTGTTGACAAACCAAAAAAGACATGCTA
Organism: Ruminococcus sp.; assembly: GCA_015066815.1. Classification (GTDB taxonomy): domain Bacteria; phylum Bacillota; class Clostridia; order Oscillospirales; family Ruminococcaceae; genus HUN007. The sequence goes on along the minus strand of SVNR01000006.1, from coordinate 226 downwards.
TAATAATAAAGCTGTCGGACGAGAGGACAAACGAACGACAGAAAAAATAAGTATCTTGAAAATTGAACAATGCACTATAACAAAACCCTTGAAGATTCTTTGAGAGTAGATACTCTTGAGAATTAATTAAGAGAAGTCAAGCAGAGACTAAAAAACTGCAAGCTAAGTATTCTGAAAAAAGAGTACAGGAAAGATATCAAAGCTTAAGGGCTTTAATATACAAACT
>SVNR01000070.1 GCA_015066815.1 Ruminococcus sp. | reverse complement strand
CTTGCTGTAATGTCTTATGTCAGCACAGCTAAAAAACATGGTAAAAATGCTTTTCAGGCTATCTTGAATGTTTTTGAAGGTAATACTTTTTATGCTATTGAAGACTGAGGTGCTGAACAGTTACAAACTTTTATATTTGTATCAGTAGAAAAATTTTTCTGAAAACATGGTTTTCCATTATAATCATAGACATACAGGGTGTCTATATCAGACAGATAAAAATACTTTCCATCATATTTCATGGCAGTAATATCTGTTTGTATGTCATTTTCAAAAATTATTTTTCTGCCCGAACAGCTCTCTGCATAATATACCCCATCATCATCAGACAGTATAAACTCATCATCCTGACCATCCGCCCGGACAAATTCTCCATCTGAAGAATAGCTGAAAGAAACATTTTTTACTATATTGTTATGTTCCATATATACATACGAATCGTCGTTATAGCTGATAATCTCCGTTTGCAGCTCCTGCTCTGCAAGTTCAGGATACTGTGCTGACAAAAAGCCTTCGTTCTTGTCAAAGCTGTATTCATAAATATCTTTTTTACTATCAGAATACACAAATGAGCTGCCGCTGAATGAATAAACCTTATGATAAGAATCAAGCTCTACTGTATTATCATCTGCTATACTACATATATAGGTTTTGTCTTCAGAACTGCTATAATACACTGCAAGAATATCGCCGGTTTCATTGATATATATATCATCGACAGCCGGAATACTTATTTGGGTAATTATATTATCGAGAGTATAATCTTCCCGGTTTATGCAGATAATAAACGGCTCATAGTTCTTGTCATTTCCGCTGACTCCTATCATATAACCGCCGATATATATTTTTTCTTTGCTTAATTTTATATCGTTCATGATCGTATGATCTGCGTCAGAGAGATATTCGCTTACTCCTTCGATATTCATGATCTTCTGAAAATACAGTTCTGTATTATCTGAACGTCTCACATCAATCACATAGCTTGAGGAATCTTCCATGCACAACAGTCTGTACTCTGTTCCGGCATCATCTACAAAAATACTTTTTACTGTAGTATTATCGAAAAAAGTATCATCCTGACTGCCATCAGAATTAAGTCCTGTACCATAAAAAATCCCGTTACGGTACATGCATGGCTCATATGTATATTCTTCAAGAACATCAATACTGCTTATCAATGAGCCGTCATCAGTCTTTTTTTCGTACACCTGTGCTCCTGCATCATTGAGTACCCCATAAAGTTCAAAAGCCCCTGTATCACGGTCATATACAGCACTGCGGATAACTGTGATATAATCATCTGTTTCTACTGAAGAAACAGAATAATCCCCGATATTGTAGATGCATTCAATTTTTTTTACCGGTTTCAACTTGTTATCCGAACATCCTGTAAAACAGAATCCCAGAGCGGTTATATAACTTATAGTTTTTATTGTGGCTTTTTTCATTATTTATTACCTTTCAATTGATTTTATTTCTAATTATTTGCGTCTATACTTGCTGAAAATCAAAGCACAAAAGCCGCATAAAGCGGTATTGAAATCACATCATCTGTCCAGCCGAAATTCTTCTGCGAAAATCTTATAGCATAATCGGGAGAATATTTCTGTTTGAAAACGCTTAAACTTCTTGAACGAACGTGTTCTCCTTTTTTTACTTCGATAGCATAGATTTTGCCGTCCTTCTGCATTACAAAATCAAGCTCTGCCTGCGAATTTGAAACAGTCCAGTAATAAGGTGTATAATTCTGTGCTGTCAGCTGCTGTGCAATATAGTTTTCCGTAACAGCTCCCATAAAGATATTTGCTTCGCCTGTAATGATAGTGTTTACGGACATTTTTGACTTATTTACAAGCAGTCCAACATCTGACATATAGATTTTGAATGCTGTCTGATCTGCATAAACAGGCAGAGGATGAGTTCCCTGATCCACACGCTGACATTCAAGTACAACACCTGCTTGTTTCAGCCATTCAAGTGACGCTCCGAAAATTGTTGATGAGCCGCCTTTCTGAACTACTTTATACTGAAATTTCTTATTATCCTTTGCAAGCTGTGCAGGTATAGAGTTATAACAGGCTCTTATTTTTACGGCTTCTGAATTAGTAGCATACTTTGCCATATCAGCAGCATAGTTGTCAATTATACTGCTCTGAACCAGTCCTGAATCAATATACGAATTTGTTTCAATAAACACCTTAACAGCTTCGGGCATACCGCCTACAATCAGATAATCGTGATAAATACTGAGAGCCATAGTATGAAGAGCCTCATTCATCGGAGTCTTGGTACTATAGCAGTTCCGTATTTCATCAAGCAGCATATCGTGTCCTGTTGCTGTTACAAACTCCTCAAAATCAAGAGGATAAAGCCGCAGAATGTTTACCTTACCCACAGGAAATGATGTCTGATTTCTGTTTATTGCCACACCAAGCAGACTTCCTGCCGCCGCAATGTGATATTCAGGAGCTTCCTCGCAAAAGTATTTTAAAGAAGTAACAGCACGTTCGCAGGATTGAATTTCGTCAATAATAACGAGGGTATCATTCGGAACTATCCTTTCTCCCGTTTCTGCTTCAAGATATTTTATCAGCTTCTTTGGTGAAATGTTACTGCCGAAAAGTGAAGATGCAGCACTGTTGCTTTCAAGATTTACATATACGGTATTTTTGTAATACTCTCTTCCGAACTCACGAAGAATAAAGGTTTTACCAACCTGTCTTGCACCGTTAAGTATAAGCGGTTTTCTTGAAGTCGAGTTTTTCCAATCTATAAGCTGCTGTAAAATCTTACGTTTCATTCTATCATTCCCTTTAAGATTATTTTGTACTTTACTTAAACTATTATACCATTTCCAGATAGTTAAGTCAATAAAAATATAATTTGTTCAGAATAATATTGAGTTAAATATGAAAATGATAGCACAGATACAAAATTGTGCTATCATTTTTTTGTGGTTTGTTTTCGGCTGAACTGCGATCTGATCTTATTTTAGCCGAGGCTTTGACAGATAAGTTGAGAAAAATATGATTATTTATCATTTTTATTGAATTAAAAAATATTTACCACGGAATTTTTTATGAGGGTGGATGGAGATTATGCGTGTTTGTTGCAGTAAAAACGGGGAGAAGAAAAATGAAATGGGAACAAAGCTAAAGCGGAATTCAACTAAATCTCTATTGAATTATTTTGCATATATATGTAAAAATTTCTAACAGAATATGATATCACCTCTTTTTTACAAGTAAAATTTCTCTTCCCTCTTGTTTTTTACAGAATTATGGGGTATAATAATATCAAATCACGATTTACTAAATCACGATTAGATAAACGAGGTGATATATATGTTTATAGGCAGAGAAACTGAATTACAATTTCTGAATGACCGCTACAACAGCAACAAGGGCGAGCTTATAGTTCTTTACGGTCGCAGACGTGTGGGCAAAACTGAAACATTGAGGCAGTTCTGCAAGGGTAAGCCTCATCTTTTTTTCTCCTGTCGTGAATGTACTGACAAGCTCCAGCTTAAAACATTCTCCGAAAAGCTCTTAAAGGAGAATATCCCTGCAAGTGCATACATATCGGAGTTTTCCGACTGGGATAAGGCAATCCGCAGTATAACAGAGCTGCCCTACGGTGACAAGAAAAAACTGGTTGTTATTGATGAATTCCCCTATATGTGTAAGGGCAACAAAAGCATCCCCTCGATTCTTCAAAACCTGTGGGACGAAATCCTCAAAGACGAAAATATAATGCTTGTTCTCTGCGGCAGTGCTATGAGCTTTATTGAAAAGGAACTGCTTGCCGAGAAAAATCCCCTTTACGGACGTGCGACAGGCATATACAAGATGACCGAAATGGGATTTTACGACGCAGTAAAATTCTTCCCCGACTACTCCGCAAGAGATAAGGTCATCGCATATTCCGTTCTTGGCGGCATTCCTCATTATCTGCAACAATTTGATAACAGCAGAACGCTTGAGGAAAACATCAAAAAGAGTATTCTTACAAAAGGTAGTGCCTTATACAGCGAGGTTGAATTCCTGTTAAGACAGGAGCTGCGTGAAACTCCCGTTTACAACTCCATTATCGAGGCGGTTGCGCTCGGAAACACAAAGCTGAATGATATAAGCATAAAATCGCTTATTGATGACACCTCGAAAACCAGCGTGTATCTGAAAAATCTCATTGAACCGGGAATAGTCGAGCGTGAATTTTCCGTATCGGAAAGCACAAAGGAGAAAGCCAACACAAACAGAGGCTTGTACCGCATTACTGATAATTTCTTCCGTTTCTGGTATGCCTTTGTGTTCACAAATATATCCGAGCTTGAGGGCGGAGATGTTGACGGCGTTTATAAATACTCCGTTGAGCCGTTACTCCACGAATTTGCGGCAATGTCCTTTGAAGATGTCTGCCGTGAATATGTGAGAGAATTACAGAAAGCAGGTGAACTGCCGTTCAGATACTCGAAGATGGGCAGATGGTGGGGCAAGACAACTGTACGAAGAAAGGAAAATCAAACCGAGCTTGCCGATACAGAGATTGATTTGCTGGCGATTTCAAAGCAATCTGACAAATATCTTGTGGGAGAGTGTAAGTTCAAGGGCAAGCCGTTCAGATATTCCGAATATCTCGATACCGCTGTTAAGCTCTCATCGTATAAGGATAAGGCAGAGTTTTATTATTATCTGTTCTCGGAGTCTGGGTTTGATGAGAATATAACCAAAGAGTCGGAGAGTGACAGCCATCTTGTGTTATGTTATTTGGATGAGATTGTAGGGTATAAATAAAAAAAATGCTGATAATGCAACGATTTCATTTTGTTTCTTACTTTATAGGTAAAAGGTTCATTTCCGAACCTAATAAAACATTTGGAGAAAAATAAAATGAAATAACAAAAGGCGATCACTTTTTACAGCGACCGCCTCAATATTTGTGTATTATGAGTGTGTATTGCTTTTGTATTACAAAGCAAATCACACCCGTTTTTAGGCTGTTTCTATAAGCTCAAAACCGCATTTTTGCGTTCAGAGATTACTTCATAGCCTCTTCAACCGCAACTGCGCAAGCAACTGTTGCACCAACCATCGGGTTTTTACAAAAACTAAACACAGATTTCAATACAGTTATGTCTGTTTCAATACATACTTGTTTGTCCGCATACATCCGTAATCTGAATTCTTTTATTGTTCATATTCGGTTCAATCTGTTTCAATTTTATTGCATTGAATCTTTTTCTGTCCATGAATGTAACGCAGATTTTTATACAGTATTTTCTATCTAATCGTTGCCATCATCAATTTTTTCTTCTGAAAAATTAAATTTTTCAAACAATAACTCAAAGAAATTTTTTAAATATTTACTTCTGTCATCATTTAACTCATTAGAATAAGAGTAATGAATATAAATATAGTATTCATCTTTTTTATCTTCACTCTCATTCACAGTAATGCTGAAAAAATCAGATGACACTGCAAATTCATTTGGAATTACGTCATAATCTATAAGCTTTACATCTGAATTTTCTAATACTGATTGTTTTACCAAATCGAATAATATTGTTTTTAGTTTACAAATCCCATCAGTAAAATGCATTGTTAAACTATACTCTTCATGGAATCCATTAATATGTTCGAGTTTTAATAAATCATAACAATTTTTAAATGAACAGTTTTGAAAACCGTCATATGAATCAATAGCCATAACCAATTCATTCCTTCGTTCAAAAACTATTTCATTATCATCAAGAAAAATAAAATCACCTTTTGTGTTTTTAAGAAACAATTCCAGCAGTTTAAATGATAATTCGTTTTCTCCATATGCATAAAAGCTACAATTCGTGTTAGTTTTTACTGCACACGTTATAGAATCAGCAACATCTTTTTCTTCATCAAGAACAAACAATGTGCATTTATAATTTGGAAAGTGACAGCTATTATCTGTTATTACAACATCTTCATCAATTACTTTGAAAAAGCTATAAATGTCAATATTTGATTTGTTTATATTAAATAATAATACTGCATTTTCTATTTCTGCCATTATATTACCTCAAAAACCATCTTTCTATTTTTTTATCTTTTAATGTTACTACCCATTCCGGGCAAACCAAATAACCCCTCCGGCACAAAAATGCCGAAGGGGTTTAAAACTACGCAAATACGTGAGTTATGAATTACTTCATAGCCTCTTCAACAGCAACTGCGCAAGCAACTGTTGCACCAACCATCGGGTTGTTACCCATACTTAACACTGATTTCAATATGGTTCATTCCGGTTCAATCCGTCCTCATCTGTTTGCATAAATCCGTTATCTGATTTTTGTATCGTTCATATTCGGTTCAATCTGTTTCAATATGAACGCACCTGTTTTTATTCTGTCAGAGGATGTGAGGCGGAATTTGGTTCGGGATTTTTCTCTGAATGGGTACCATCATATATAAGATTTTTTTCAGCTATCCAAACAGTGTAATATCTGTCGTCATAAAATTATATTAAATATTCTGGTTTTCTACAGCACCACCAAACATCTTTTTCTTTATGGGCATATATTTTTTCTATATCATCTTTGGTATATACAAGGTAATCTGTCCAAAAAAGATCGTTAGGAAATTTGAGGAAATACCGATATATTATTTCCAGGAAAGATATCGGGCCCTTTCCTACATCTTCCCAAAAAACTGCGGTAACCATTTCTTTCCCAATAATCTCATATTCTTCCTCAAATCCTGATTTAAACTTATCAGAAACATAAAAACAAAGTCCTTCTGGTTCACCATTTTCATCAATTAAATCTGGAGCTGTTGTCCCAAAAATATTATTATAACCCTCATCATAACTTATGTATTTGTTAATGTAACTATATGAATATTTAAGTTTATTTAATATAGACACTAGTACGTCTGTTGTTTCATTCAAATCAATTTTATCATTATTTCTGAATATTCTTACTACTACTCCCATTATTTTAACTCCCTTGCTAAATCTTCAAGCTTATTCACTATAATCCCACCATACTGAAAAATTTCTTTTACTCTTTCAGAGTTGTAATTAATATTTTCTTCATCAATATATACTATTACTTTTTTGTTCTCAAAATTAAAAAATTGTTCATCAAAAACATCTGTATATTTTTTTATCTTTTAATGTTACTACCCATTCCGGGCAAACCAAATAACCCCTCCGGCACAAAAATGCCGAAGGGGTTTAAAACTACGCAAATACGTGAGTTATGAATTACTTCATAGCCTCTTCAACAGCAACTGCGCAAGCAACTGTTGCACCAACCATCGGGTTGTTACCCATACCGATAAGACCCATCATTTCAACGTGAGCCGGAACGGATGAAGAACCTGCGAACTGAGCGTCAGAGTGCATTCTTCCCATTGTATCTGTCATACCGTAGGAAGCAGGACCTGCTGCCATGTTGTCAGGGTGAAGTGTACGACCTGTACCGCCGCCTGAAGCAACTGAGAAGTACTTCTTACCAGCGTCTGTTCTTTCCTTCTTATAAGTACCTGCAACAGGGTGCTGGAATCTTGTCGGGTTTGTAGAGTTACCTGTGATGGAAACGTCAACGTTTTCCTTCCACATGATAGCAACGCCTTCTGTTACGTCGTTTGCGCCGTAGCAGTTAACCTTTGCTCTGAGACCGTCAGAATATGCCTTACGGAACACTTCCTTAACCTCACCTGTGTGGTAATCCATTTCTGTTTCAACGTATGTGAAGCCGTTGATTCTTGCAATGATCTGTGCAGCGTCCTTACCGAGACCGTTGAGGATTACACGGAGAGGAGTCTTACGAACCTTGTTAGCCTTTTCTGCGATACCGATAGCACCTTCAGCAGCTGCAAATGATTCGTGACCTGCAAGGAATGCAAAGCATTCTGTTTCTTCTTCAAGAAGCATCTTGCCGAGGTTACCGTGACCGAGACCAACCTTTCTCTGGTCAGCAACTGAACCCGGGATACAGAAAGCCTGGAGACCTTCACCGATAGCTGCAGCAGCGTCAGCAGCCTTTGTGCAGCCCTTCTTGATTGCGATAGCGCAGCCTACTGTGTAAGCCCACTTAGCGTTTTCGAAACAGATAGGCTGAATGCCTTCTACGAGCTTGTATATATCAAGACCCTTGCTCTTGCAAACGTCAGCACACTCTTCAACAGAGTTGATGCCGTATTCTTTGATTACAGCGAGAATCTGCTTTTCTCTTCTGTCGTATGATTCAAATAAAGCCATTGTTGATTTCCTCCTTATTCTTTTCTTGGGTCAACGATCTTTATTGCATCAGCAACTCTGCCGTACTGACCCTTAGCCTTCTCGTATGCTGTATTAGCATCATCGCCGGCCTTGATGAAGTCCATCATCTTTCCGAAGTTTACAAACTGGTAACCGATGATCTCATTGTCTTCGTTAAGAGCAAGACCTGTAACGTAACCGTCTGTCATTTCGAGGTAACGAGGACCCTTTGCAAGTGTACCATACATAGTACCAACCTGTGAACGAAGTCCCTTACCGAGGTCTTCAAGACCAGCACCGATTACGAGACCATCTTCAGAGAAAGCACTCTGTGAACGACCGTAAACGATCTGGAGGAAGAGCTCTCTCATAGCTGTATTGATAGCGTCACAAACGAGGTCTGTGTTGAGAGCTTCAAGGATTGTTCTGCCAGGGAGGATTTCGGAAGCCATAGCTGCCGAGTGTGTCATACCTGAACATCCGATTGTTTCAACGAGACATTCCTGAATAACGCCTTCCTTAACGTTAAGTGTAAGCTTACATGTACCCTGCTGTGGAGCACACCAGCCTATTCCGTGTGTAAAACCGGAAATGTCCTTGATTTCTTTTGCCTTAACCCATTTTGCTTCCTCAGGGATCGGAGCAGCGCCATGAGCAACGCCCTGTGCTATAGGGCACATAGTTTCAACTTCATGAGAATAATTCATATTCTTAAACTCCTTTCAGTATTATGCAGTTGTATACGCATTACTGTTCTATTATACTACAATATAAGGGTTATTTCAAGTATTTTTGCTTTTATTTTTCTTTACTTTTCATATCTGTTCTGATATAATATACGTATCAGCAGACAACATATAAGGAGGAAACTGACCATGAAAAATGCAATAATCATGGTAAGCATGCTTTCTGCGGCCATATTAGCCGTAGTACTTATGCTCAGCTTCGCAAAGGAAAACGGTTTAACTGACACAGACTACACAAACGTTTCGTCATCTGACGAGACTCCTTCAATAATCATCCCTTCATTCAGCATCTATATTGAAACCACTACCATGAAGTTCTGGGACCGCATTGCCGCACTGAATTCAACTGCTCCGCAGTTCACCGAAGTAACTGACGAAAACGGAGAAGCTGTTCTTGATGAAAACGGAAATATCGTCACAGAGCTTATTTCTGCACCGGTAACAGATATCCCGGCCGAAACTGACGTCAGCGCCCCTGTCACCCCTTCAACCCAAAAATAAAAAATCTCATATTATAGTGAAAGTCAGATTTACTTTGACTTTCACTATAAAAATACGGATCAAAAGCACAGAATATACCATGAAGCTTCATGAGCAGCCATAACAAAAATCCCCTTACAAAGTTTTTGATAACTCTGTAAGGGGTGTTTTATTTTTTGTTTATTTATAGTTATTGTATGTTTTCGGAAGAACCTTTTCCGCTGTTCTTTGCTCTGTTTATTTCCTGAGATGTTCTCTTTACATCCTGAAGTCCTCTTGTAAAGTACATCTCTGCGTCGTGAAGCATGTTATCAACATAGTTTCCGGCTGCATTTTTTATTTCCTTTGATCTTGCCTGAGCCTGAGTAAGTATCTCAGTAGCTCTCTGTCTCGCTTCCTTAACGATAGTATCGCTTGCAACAAGAGCCTTTGCTCTCTCTTCAGCACGCTGAACTATCTGCTCAGCCTTCTGCTCAGCCTCTTTGATAATTCTTTCACAATCAAAATCAATAAGCTTTGCACGTTTTATTTCCTGAGGAACATTACGCTTCATGTCATCTATAAGGTCATTCAGAAGATCACGATCGATAATAACCTTGTTCTGAGCAAAAGGAAACGGTGTTGACCTTTCAACCAAATCACCCATCTGCTCGAGTATCTCATCAATACTATTCATAATCATGTAATTTCCGTACAAAAGTAACCGGAAATATTCTCCTTTCAATTAATCTGCTTTCGCTATCCTTGAAACAATGTTTTCCCGGATAGACTCCGGAACAAAGCTGCTGATATCCCCGCCGAAACACGCAATCTGTTTTACAACACTTGAACTCAGGTACATATTTTCGGTACTTGTTGTAAGAAAGACAGTCTCCGCATCAGGATAAAGCTTTTTATTTGCGAGTGCCATCTGAAACTCATATTCAAAATCGCTTACCGCACGAAGCCCCTTCACTATAGCACATGCACCGACATTGCGTACATAGTCGGCAAGAAGACCATCAAGAATATCTATAACGATATTATCCATATGAGATGTAACTTCCATGATCATCTTTATGCGTTCTGCAGGAGTAAAAAGCGGCTGTTTGGAAAGATTGGTGGAAACAAGTATTATGACCTTATCAAAAAGTTTTGATGCACGGTTAAAAATATCGATATGACCGTAAGTAACCGGATCGAAACTTCCAGGACAAACTGCTATCCTTCGCATCTTTACTTAACACCTCTGATCTGCAAAGACTTTTATGTTTCGTCAAAAATAAATTGACTTATTTCTATTTTACCATACTTATATTTTTTTTTCAAGTATATACGACCAATTTTATCAGGAAGCTCTAATCTCTGTTCATGTTCACAGATTATTTTTCCTCCGTCATTCATACGTTCTTCAAGCAACGGAAGGATTTTTTCAAGAATCCCCAGGTTATACGGCGGATCAAGAAATACCAGATCATATTTTTCCCTGTCCGACTTCAGAAAATCCGCGGCGTCCATATACACCACCCTGCTTCTGTCGTTGAACTCTGCCGAAGCGATGTTTTCTGTAACAACGTTTATGGAGGCTTTTGACTTATCAACAAAAACTGCCTTCTCCGCCCCGCGGCTCAGTGCTTCAAGTCCGAGCTGACCGCTTCCCGCAAACAAATCAAGTACACAAGCACCGGGAATCTGAAACTGTACCGCGGAAAACATAGCTTCCTTGACTTTGTCGGTTGTTGGTCTTACATCGTTTCCCTCAAGTGTTTTCAGTTTTCTGCCTCGTGCAGTACCGGTAATTATGCGCATCGTTTCTACCATCCTCTTAAAAAATTTTTTGTAACTGTTCAGCACCTCAGTCTTCAATAGCATAAAAAGTATTACCTTCAAAAACATTCAAGATAGCCTGAAAAGCATTTTTACCATGTTTTTTAGCTGTGCTGACATAAGACATTACA
>SVNR01000069.1 GCA_015066815.1 Ruminococcus sp. | reverse complement strand
AAACCGCAATTTTACGTCGTTTAGCCAAATAAAAATATGTTAATCAAATTCCATTATATGGTTGATGTATACCTAAAAAACCGAAATTCTGTGTTTAGTGTATAATAATTGACAAATTTATTCTGATGCTCACTATAATATTGAAATGTCTGGCTTATTGTGGTATAATTACATTGGTCAGATATTTCATTTTTATATGAAAAAAACTATTATAAGGAAGTAAAAAATATGAGAACACCAATTGATGACGAAGTAAGAAAAACCATGCATGAAAACTTTTTCAAGATGAAAAGAGTAAAGATCGGACAAAATGCGCTTCAGATAATGAGTATAGCCATGTTTATTTTCCAGCTTATATTTTTTGTAGTCGGCGCGTTGAATATATTCTGTCTTATCGGAATGGTAATCAATATAGCTGTTTTTTTAATAGGCACATACTTATATCACAAAAGCTTTGTACATTATATAATGATAATTCTTAACATGCTGTTAGCTATACTGTACTTAATAATTCGTCCGGAGTCCTTGCTTCTTATCCGTATAGGAATAGTGCAGCATCTTTATCTGGCTCTTGAGATGTATTGTTTTAACAAAATAGGTTCAGAGAGATATGATCTGTCGTTTGAACTCGGATATCCGTATTTTAACGAGCTTGCAGCTTATATGCAGGAAGAAAAGGAATACGTTTCCGAAAACGATGTATCGACAAACCTCGGAGATATGGAAGCTATTCATGAGGAAGAGGTAAGTTATGAATCTGTTCAACTGAGACCGGAATACTCTTCTTATGAAAAAGAGAATCTTCATATGGATGAGCTTGACATATCTCAGATTGAAATGAATTTCAAAAGAGACGCGCCGGTGATCGAAAAAGAAAATCTATATTCTGAGCAGTATAAAAATCTTCAGCCTGTTCAGGAGGAACTCCAATATGACAAGGAGCTTCTTAGAAAAAACAGATCAAAAATGAAAAACTTCAAACGTGAACAGGGAGTTATTTTTTTAGTTGATATAGTACTGCTGTTATTCTCCGCTGAAAATGTATTAGACTGGCTTATAAATTTCAGTGAAAGGCCATTAAACTTCCTGCATATTTATGCAGTGATAGGGGTTCTTGTTGCTTCGCTTATTACTGTAACCTGTCTCGAAAACAAGCAGGTTTTAGAGATGTCAGTGTATGCTTATGGGGTTACCGGATTATTCTTCTCACTTATTATAATGGATCCTTCTTTTACAGGAGTTTTCGTAGCGTGTATTTTTCAGATGATTTATACAAGAAGACTTGCAAAGTGCAACGATTTTCTTAAGACGCAGTTCGGATATCCGTATTTTAGTGAAAGTGTATTAAAAAAACAGTACAATCAAAAAGAATATATTCCTGAGCACAGAATAAACTTTGAAAACACTCATATGGATGAGCTGTGATTCAGACAACGCCCGACTTATTGCGGTAAGCATAAAAAAGTCGGGCGTTTCATTAAATACCAAAGAAAGGATATGGCTGAATATGACGATTTTCAGCGAAATATACGGTGCGTATTATCGTACAGCTGCGCGTATTCTTGAACATGAAAAAATATCATCAGAAGAAATAAACCGTACAATATCAGACGAGGCGTTTCGTGATTCATTATTGTTTCTTCAGCCGGCGCTTATTCCTCAGAAAGATGGATCTGACTGGCATCTTCTCTGTAAAAATAAAGACGGCAGCTTTTCAAGAAGAACCTCCATGCCTCCTCCGAAAATAATTACTGCTATTCAGAAATCATGGCTCAGAGCCAAGCTTGCAGATCCGAAGTTCAGGCTGTTTCTGGATGATGATAATCTTCTAAGTCTGAAAAACAGACTTGATAACGTGAAGCCTCTTTACAATTCCGGTCACTTTTATTATCCGGATATTTTTTCTGATGGCGACGATTATTCAAGTGATGATTACCGACGGATTTTCAGGAGTATTCTTTCAGCTCAGAAAAGAAGAGAAATTCTTGAGATATCGTATTTTTCAGGTCGAGGTAAAGAATTCAAAGGTTTTGTTCTTCCGGTAAAAATCATTTATTCAAAAAAGAACGACAAATTCCGTCTCTACGCTGTAGTATGGAAAAGGATGCCTTATTCAAGAGACAGATGCTCTTATGTTATAATGAACATAGGCAGAATATCAGACATAAAGCTTACCGGAAAAATATTTGATGAAAAGATATCTGAACAAAAGATACTGAAAAGCTTCAGATGCAGTGAACCTGTCAGAGTGTTTGTATCAACGGAAAGAAACGCAGTCGAAAGATTTATGATGGAGTTTTCCGCATATGAAAAGCATACTGTGAGAGATGTAAGGAGCGGCTGCTGTACAGTTGAGCTGTGGTATGACAAGCAGGATGAAACAGAGCTTCTGATACGGCTTTTAAGCTTCGGACCTACAATAAAAATACTCGGTCCGCCATTTTTTAAACAAGAGATCAAAAGACGTGTTAAACGTCAGTATGAGCTTCTTTTCGGAGAAAACAACACATCAGCAAAGGATAATAGTCCTGTGCATGAATAAAAAATGAAATTCAGGATATAAAAAGGAAGTAAGAACTATGTCGTTAGAAGAAAAACTTTTCTCTATGCAGGATAAAGACTACAGAGCTTTCAGCTCAAAGCTTATGCCGGGTATTTCTTCGGATACTGTTATAGGAGTTCGGACACCTCAGCTTAAAAGCCTGGCAAAGGAGCTTTTGAAAAACAAAGAGTATGAGGGCTTTCTGTCAGTATTGCCGCATCGGTATTTTGAAGAAAACCAGCTTCATGGGTTTATTATTTCAGGTCTTTCAGATTATGACGAAGTTATCCTTCAGCTTGAAAGATTTCTTCCCTGTGTTGATAACTGGGCTACCTGCGATCAGCTAAGACCAAAGATCTTTAAAAAGCATCGAAACAGACTTATAGAGGATATAAAAAAGTGGATTTTATCTTCTGATACCTATACTGTACGGTTTGGTGTAGGTATGCTTATGTGTCATTTTCTGGATGAGGATTTTTGTGAGGAGTATCTCAGGTGGGTTTCAGAGATAAGAAGTGAGGAATACTATATAAACATGATGCTTGCATGGTATTTTGCAACAGCACTTGCAAAACAGTATGACAAGGCAGTTTTATATCTTGAAAACAGGAAGCTTGGTGATATGGTTCATAACATGACTATAAGGAAAGCATCAGAAAGCTATCGTGTTTCTGAGGAGCATAAAGCATACTTAAAAAAACTAAAAATAAAACCATAGAGTTATATGATCCAATAAACTTATAAGGAGTAAAAAAATGAAGAGAGAACGTTTGGGAAGCAGGCTTGGGTTTATTCTGCTCAGTGCCGGATGTGCGATCGGTATAGGAAACGTATGGAAGTTTCCTTATATGGTCGGTCAGAATGGAGGAGGATTTTTCGTACTTATATACCTGTTTTTTCTTATAATTCTCGGTGTTCCCGTTATGACTATGGAGTTCTCACTCGGACGTGCGAGTCAGAAAAGTCCTGCAAAGATGTATCAGGAGCTTGAACCTTCCGGAACAAAGTGGCATTGGCATGGTATAATGGCGGTTATAGGAAACTATATTCTTATGATGTTCTATACAACAGTATGTGGTTGGATGATAAGGTATTTTGTAGATACAGCGAAGGGTGACTTTGTCGGACTTGATTCATCAGGGGTAGGAAAATATTTTGAAACAATGCTGAGTCAGGCAGATATGCAGGTTCTGTATATGGCTATAACTGTTGTTTTGGGCTTTTTTGTTTGCTCTGCAGGACTTCAGAACGGACTTGAAAAGATAACCAAAATTATAATGGTAGCTTTGCTTATCATCATGATTGTTCTTGCGGTAAACAGTATTTTTATGGATGGAGGCAGGGAAGGACTTGAGTTTTATCTTCTTCCGGATGCAGACCGCATAAAAAAAATAGGTATAGCAAACGTTATTGTTGCAGCTATGAATCAGGCGTTTTTTACTCTTAGTCTCGGTATGGGAGCTATGGCGATATTCGGAAGCTATATAGATAAAAAGCGTACGCTTATGGGTGAGGCAGTAAATGTAGCACTTCTTGATACTTTTGTTGCTGTAGCATCAGGGCTGATTATTTTTCCATCTTGTTTTGCATATGATGTAGAGGTTTCAAGCGGACCAAGCCTTATTTTTATAACACTTCCTAATATTTTTAACAATATTCCTATGGGAAGATTATGGGGAAGTCTGTTTTTTGTTTTCATGAGCTTTGCGGCATTTTCTACTGTTCTTACAGTTTTTGAAGGGATCGTAGCGTGTACTATGGATCTGTCCGGATGGAGCAGAAAAAAGACTTGTGTTATAAACTGCTTTGTTATGTTTGTTCTGTCGCTTCCGTGTGCTCTTGGATTTAACGTTTTAAGTGGCTTTGAACCCTTCGGAAGTGGTTCAACAGTTCTTGATCTTGAGGATTTTATAGTGAGTAATATTATTCTGCCTATAGGTTCGCTCTGTTTTATTCTGTTCTGTACAACAAAAAAAGGCTGGGGCTGGGAAAACTTTATTGCAGAAGCAAATGCAGGAAAAGGCTTCAGGATAAAAAATTTCATGAGATTTTATATGAGCTATGTTCTTCCGTCAGTCATTACAGTTTTATTTTTTGTAAGTATATATAATTTTTTTAAGTGAAGAAGCGATGTTTTTCAGTATAAGATTTCAGGTGTAATTATTTAAGATAATCCTTGTCAGAAAAGTGAAGCTTTATTGACAATTCAAGAACGATGTGTTACTATATTAGCAAGAAAAAATTAAAGAAAAGGGGCGTTGGAATATGACCAGAGAAACAGCAGAATTTGTGATCTATATGATTAATGAAATTGCAAATGCAAATGAGGAAGCTCCTTCGAAAATATATAAAGTATTGGAGAGCACAGGATGTATACGTGATTATCTGGTGCCATTCTATGACGTTCTGCATACTATGAGCTCCGAGAGTATTATGAATGATATTAAGGAATTTGTTGAATCGAGAGGAGCGAAAATATGATTGTGTATCACGGTTCTGATATAGTCATTACTGAACCAGATGTTTTACATTCTGTAAGGAGATTAGATTTTGGTGCCGGCTTCTATGTTACAACGGTTTATGCACAAGCAGAACGCTGGGCAAAACGTAAAGCTCAATTGCACGAAAAAAAATCAGGAATAGTAAATATGTTTGAAATGACGGAAACTTCTGGTTTCAAGATAAAGGATTTTGCGAGCGACCTGGATTCATGGATTGATTTTGTATGCAAGTGTAGAGAGGGTTCGGATATCTATAAGGAGTTTGATGTCATCAAGGGTAAGGTTGCCGATGATAAGGTGTTTCGTGTTGTAGATATGTATAAGCGTGGTTTTTGGGATAAGGAAAGGGCAATCAGAGAAATCAGGGTTTATGAAACCTATAATCAGATTGCTTTCATTTCACAAAAAGCAATTGATGCTATGCTTAAACAAACTGCTTATTATGAGGTGATAGTATGACAGAAAAGACACTTGAAAACTGTTATCGGGAGCATCTTGAGGAGGATATAATTTTCTGCTTATCTGAGCGAAAAAATATCTCTTTCGAAGAAGCGATGAGTCTGTATTATTACAGTAAGCTTGCTGTGATAATTCATAAAGGTGAATATGGTATTCAGTATTTAGATTACTCCGTATTGACTGATATACTGGAACGTGAGATAGAATAAAACTAATCAAAAAAACCCCACTGATGGAGAATTACAGAGTTCTCTTTCAGTGGGTTTTTTTGATAGTTATAGTGACCGAAAAAAATATTTTTTCGGTCAGCATAGATTTCAGCTTGCTGCGGCAGGCGCTCGGTGCGCTGTACATATGTTGTTATCGCTTTTTTTGTAGAAGCCCTTTTCCTTTGAAGCTGGACAGTACGCGCCTGCAAGGAGGCCTGTTTCTGTACAGTAGTGACATTCCTTGACAAACGGACATTCAGGATAGCTTGCCTGGGATTTATAATTGTTTGCAAAATTTCCGAATACGTTTTTCCATACAGTGGCTGATTTGGTGTTTTGTATCGCTTCAGGATTTTCTCCGTTTGGATAGCCGATCCATATACCGCTTACAAAATCCTCAGTAAGCCCGATAAAATCAATATCACGCCAGTTCTGTGTCGTACCTGTTTTTCCTGCTACAGTTTTGTTTGATAGATATGCAGTAACACCGGTGCCCGGTTCGCCGTCACTCTGATTTGGATTAACAACATTCTGGAGAAGCTTGTTCATAATATATGCGGTATCTTCTCCTATGACCTGTGTGTACTCATTATGATTGTGTTCAAACATAGTCTTGTCTTCTGTTGTATTGACAGCCTTGCTTATTATATGAGCTTTATAGTATTTTCCTCCGTTTCCGAACGGCAGATAAGAGTTTACAAGGTTAAGAAGTGTAGGTCCGTTATGGGTAGCTCCTACGCTCATTGGTGCATAGTCTATATCGTGTTCCGGATCAAGCTCCAGACGCATTTTCTGAGTGGCAAACTTGAAAATAGGTTCAGCGCCGAAGTTCATGCATATCTGAGCAGGAACAGTGTTTATTGATTTTTTCAGAAAATAGTTTACTGTATTTGATTTGTAGCTCCAGTAGTTATTATAGTTTTCAGGCCACTGTTCACCGTTAAAGGTGTTCATAGGCAGAGGAGCATCTACAAACATTGACGACCAGTTTATAAGGTTGTTTTCTATTCCGTATCCGTATGTTGAAACAGGTTTTATTGTTGATCCGGGCTGGCGATGAGTCATAGTTGCATGATTCCAGCAAAGAGAGAGCTCTTTTTCACCTATTCCGCCGACTATACCGAGTATTTGTCCATAGTAGTCCATAACAACAAAGGAGGATTCAATCTTTTCTCCGCCGTTGTCTGTTTCCTTCGGAAAAAAAGTATAGTCCATATAGTTTTTTTCAAGCTCATTCTGTACATCTTCGTTTATGGTTATATACAGATTGTAGCCTCCGTTGTTAAACTCAGTGAGTGCCCTTTTTTCCGTGTATCCGTATTTGTCGATAAGAAATTGTCTGAACTCATATATCGCAGTATCTACTGCCCATGAATTTACATCAGGATTTGTAAATTCGTTATCAGAAAATTTCTGATAGTCAGAATACTTTTCAGAAAATTCCGGCATGTTTGTAACAAGAACTTTTTGGGAAACAGAAAGCTCATATTCGTCTGCTGATATTTTTCCAAGCTCGAACATTTTACGGAGTGCATAGTTTTTTCTTTCCTGATTAAGCTCATAGTTGCTTATAGGATTTTCGTAATATGGGTTTTGCGGAATGGCTGCAAGTGAAGCAGCTTCTGATATTGTAAGCTCAGATGCACTTTTTCCGAAGTAGCCTATAGCAGCCGCTTCTATCCCGTACATATTGCAGCCGTTTGAGTCCTGTCCAAAATATATGGTATTCAGATATGCGTTTAATATCTCATCTTTGGTATATTTTCTTTCTACCTTAATAGCACGGAATATTTCACGTATCTTTCGGTTCCATGTTGCTTCATTATCTTCAGTAATGTTTTTTATAAGCTGCTGGGTGATCGTAGAACCGCCGTGAGTACTGCCGTAGAAGTTTATGAATTCATTTGCAAGCGCTGCAATAGTACGTTTATAGTCAACACCGTTGTGCTGATAGTAACGTTCATCTTCTACACATATAAAAGCGTCTGCTACATGTGAGGGCAGATGCTTCAGCTCGGTCTCAAGCTTTATGTCCGAAGGATTGCTTTGTTTTTGATATATGAGCTTATATGTTCCTGTTTGTGAGTCAAGCGCAAATATCTTCGAAGGTTTTTTTGCCGGCTTGCTCTGGATATCTATTGTTTCGGTTGTACTGAGTATTCTGGTAAAATAAACAGCTGATGCCGAAACAACGATAGCACCGCAAACTGCAAATATAAAAAACGAGGTCAGCAAGGTTGTGAAAATCACAGACAAAAATTTTTTTTTCATTTTTTTACGTCCTTTTATAACTAAAATATCACGGAAGAAAGTTTTTTGTAGTTTTACTTTCAAAAATATTATATATGAAAAAACGTGAAAAAAATGTAGAATATTGATTATGAATAATCTAAAAAAAACCGCTAATAATTACATAGTAAAAGTATGCTTATACAGTAAATGAAAAATATTTTTTGTTCACTATAAATATAGAAAATCAGGTGATAAAGTGAAGTATATTGTAAAATTTTCTTTAATTACAGTAACTGCAGCGATGACGGGCGCGGTTATTGGAGGAATATATCAGACTTCAAAAAATATAAAAAATATGGAAACGCTCACAGTAGATGAGGTTTCCATAGATATGTCATATAAGCTAAAGGACCATAACGGTTTTCTTGCTATGTACAGAGGAAAATCAGATAAGCCCTATATAGTTCTTGATTATCAGACAAGCTTTCTTAACGAATACGACAGACAGCTTGTTTCAGAGGGGATTTGTGTTGAAACAGAAAAAGAGATGCGTGTGCTTCTGGAGGATTTTACAGGCTGAAAAATTTATTTCCAGGTGCCGAGCCCTATCAGTTCCCGGAGTGTATTACTGAATTCTATAGCAGCTTTTGAGAGATATTTGTTTTTCTTATAAATTAGTTTTATGTATTTTTCTGTTTCTGAATCTCCGAGAGAATAATAAACAGGATGGTTTGGAATATCTGTGAACTTTATATATGTATCGGGTATAAAAGCGACTCCGAGACCTGAAACTACAAAAGAAAAAATAGTATCTGTGTTATTGGATTCGAGAACTACATCAGGTGAAAATCCGGCAGCTCTGCATATTTTTTTGATGAGATTGTAGTTTGAATCATTGTTGTTTCTTAAGATAAAACGTTCTTTTTTAAACATCGATAGATTTATGCATTCGTCTGAAAAAAGCTTCTCTGAGTTTGTACGGATGTCCTCAGCCTCAAGTGCAAATCCTGCGCACTTCCTGTTTATTGCTCTGTCGCGCGGTACAGCCAGATACAGCTTTTCCATACAAAGCTCCTCTATATTGAAAAGCTCGTTGTCCGCATTTGCATTATCTATAACAAGGTCGATATCGCCCCTGAGTGTGGCATCTTCGAGATTTCGGTATGTATCTTCGTGAAGAGTTATCTGAATATGCGGGTATTTGCT
Organism: Ruminococcus sp.; assembly: GCA_015066815.1. Lineage (GTDB taxonomy): Bacteria > Bacillota > Clostridia > Oscillospirales > Ruminococcaceae > HUN007. The sequence goes on along the minus strand of SVNR01000069.1, from coordinate 2,536 downwards.
GTGAAACTGCAAAACTGTTTTCATAAGCATATTTGCAGAATAAAAAGGCGAAGTACCTATCTTGAGATTTCCGTTTTTAAGTCCGGTAAGATCGTTCATTTTCAGAGCCATATCTTCTTCGAGCTCTTTCATACGGTTTGCGGTTTCTATAAAAATATTTCCGGCTTCGGTAACTGTTATAGGGGAGGAGCTTCTGTCAAAAAGCGTTACTCCGAGAGAGCTTTCAAGATTTATGATAAACTTGCTGAGTGATGGCTGAGTAACAAAAAGTCTTTTTGCTGCTTTTGAAAAGCTTCTTTCTTCAGCGACTGCGAGAACATATTCTATTTGCTGTGGAGTCAATTGCGTCACTTCCTTATATATTAACAAGATTTGATATGTTTTGTAGCAAATCAAAAATATTTTTTGTATTTACTATAATTATAATATCAAAACTAAATAATGTCAAACAGAATAATGCTGTAAAAAAAGAGAGCCTCACAAAAAACTTTTATGAGACTCTTTTTAATATTGAAAGGGTTTTTTATAACATTAGTATTTTTTTACTTTGCTGCGTTATATACGCCACCGGCGTTAAGCTGTTTGTTGTTTGCTTTGAAGAGCTCTGAAACAGAAACAACCTGCCAGCCCTGTGATTTCATATATGGGAGCAATTCTTCCATAGCAGAAGCTGTTGTTTCATATGTTTCATGCATGAGTACTACCTGATTGCGGAGTGAACCATCCTGCATAGCACTCTTAAGCTTGTTTACTATCTGATCCTTACTTGCATTGTTCCAGTCCTGAGTGTCTATTCCGCAGTTTATAAGCGGTACTCCTGCATTTCCTGAGAAGTTAGCGTCAACTGCAAGATATGGAGGTCTTACAAGAAAATCACCGGTTCCGCCGATTATCTGATTCAGAAGGCTCTTACACTGGCCTATTTCTTGTGTTACCTTTGATGAAGACTGACCGGAAAGATTTGCATGTGACTGAGTGTGGTTACCTATTTCAAAGCCGGAGTTGTAAGCTCTGAGTACTTCTGCCTGATTGTTTCTTATCCAGCCGCCTACATAGAAGAATGTAGCATGGAATCCGTTTTTTGTAAGTGCGTTCTGAATTCTGATGGAAGTAGATGATTCACTTGTGCCTACTGCACCGTCATCAAAAGTAAATGCTACCATAGGCTTTGAAGTATCTATCCATGAAACATCACAGTTACTCTGCCATACACCGTTTACTACCTTGCCTGACATTTTGGTTATACTGTCAGCAGGTTTCTGCTGGGTTGTAGTAGTCTGAACAGGAGGCTGTGAAGGTGTTGTAACTGTAGTAACTACCGGAGGTACATAACCTGAGCCAAGCTTATCAGTTTTGTTTGAGATAAACTGACGTAGAAGTGCGAGATCCGAAAGATCTATCTTGTTGCTGTATGAAACGTCTGCAGAAAGCTGCTGCCTGGATGTAAAATCATAGTTTCCGAGAAGATGCATAGCGAGTATCGAAAGATCGCTCAGATCCACAACGCCGTCATCGTTTATATCTCCGAACTTGAAGTCGGACGGATTCTGAGAAGGTGGGTTATTATTATTGTTTCCTGTATTTCCGTTGCCTGACGGAACGTTTATAGACATAACTGAAGTATAAGCTGACTTAGGTGTATATCCTGCGCCAAAGAGGAGAGGATTCTGGCTTGATCTCCAGCTTATGCTGTCGTGAGTTCCCCATACAGTAAGAGCAGGGATCTGATCAGCATGCTTTACGGCAAGCTCGAAAATATCCTTGAAGAGCGCCGCCTGAGCAGAGTCTGAACCACATGTGATATCAAGCTCAGTGATCTGAACTTCAAGACCTGTGCTTAAGAATTTTTCAAGAGCTGTCTTGTAAACCTGAGCGCTCGGATAGGAAACATCAAGGTGTGACTGCATTCCGATACCGTCTATAAGACCTTTTTCCTTGAGCTTCATAGCAAGGTTGTAGATATCGTTTGTCTTAGCAGGGATATACTCGTTATAGTCGTTAAGATAAAGCTTGCATCCTTCCGGAGCGTACTTTCTTGCGTATTCAAAAGCCTTTACAGCGAAGCTGTCATCGCCGTAGATCTTTGTCCAGTTGGAGTTGCTGCCAGGTCTGAGTCCGCCGCCGTCGTTGAGGAAGAGCTCGTTACAAACATCGTAAGAGTAAACCTCAAGCTTAGGGAACTGTTCCTTGATAGCAGCAAAGGTGTTCTTTATCATGCTTTCCATACGCTTATCCATGATATCCTTTGAAACATAAGCGCCGTTTGAGCTGAAGTTTTCTCTGAAGAACCAGTCAGGAGTCTGGCTGTACCATACAAAAGTATGACCTCTCATCGGTATACCGTTGTCCTCACAGAACTTCATCGTCTGTTTTGCACCGTTGTTGAATGATATCTGAGTGTTTACGTTGTTTCCGAACTGCTGTGAAGCCTGCTGGTTTATAATAGCTTCAGGCTTGAGCTCGTTTTCAGGAGTTATACTATTAAAATGCTTCTTGATAAAGCTTGCACCTGAGCCGAGTTCATGAGGGCTTACAG
>SVNR01000005.1 GCA_015066815.1 Ruminococcus sp. | reverse complement strand
TTGCGATATTTTTTAGGACAGCGCAAAAAGTTGAGTGCCTTTAAATCGCGTAGTTACGCCGTTTCTTCAATATCTTGCAAAGTTATAAAATTTGAAAAATTCAATTCAATTCCCGTACGGGTCACCAACTATGTATCTCGCAAATGCTTGTTTTACGGCGTTTGCGAGTTCTTTTTTTTGCTCGATTTCTGTACTTACCACTTATTTTTGAAAACTGCCTCTTACGCTTCTGCAAGGGGCTCTTTTTTATTTCCAAAAGAAATAGCGTTAGTACTTGCATTACGTTTCCTTAAATATTTACAGCCACTATAGTAAATAAAAATCACTTTTACGTTTGCTATAATTTCCTGACCCCTATATTCGTATCTGTAAAAATAATCATACTCAATTCAGCGTTTTGTATGTTTTTTTTATTATTGACACATTTTTTTTAGAATGTTATAATATATTATGAACCCCAAAAAAATATTTTGGTGTTCACTATATATTATTTTTTATGGTCTCGCGTATACGATAACAAATTCAGTTTAGTGCGTACCGGCTGTATAGTAAACTATAAACAAATATCTCGTTTACTATACTTATACATATATAGTACATATACAGGGGGATAACAATGATTTTTATTACAGGGGATATTCATGGTGAGCATGACCTCAAAAAATTCGGAAAGCAGGAATTTCCGATACAGTCTGAGCTTACAAGAAACGACTACATGATAATATGCGGAGATTTTGGACTGATATGGGATGACTCAAAAACAGAAAAATACTGGATGCAGTGGCTTGACTCCAAACCGTGGACTACCCTCTGGATAGACGGGAACCATGAAAACTACAATCTTTTAAAAAATTACCCTTTTGAAGAGTGGAACGGCGGAACGATACAGAAAATCACACCGAACATATTTCATCTGTGCCGTGGAAATATGTTTGAGCTTGATGACAAAAAGGTATTCGCCTTCGGAGGAGCAGAAAGTCACGATAAACAGTTCCGTATACCAGGGAAAACGATATGGGAAGAAGAAATGCCGTCTGAAGACGAAATGCAGTACGGACTTGATACGCTCAACCGCCACGGCTGGAAGGCAGATATAGTGATAACCCATTCCCTTCCCTCGTATATACTGCATAATCTCAACATAGCAGGCTTATACACACCAAACGTTCTGACCGATTATTTTGAACGCATAGATGAAAAGCTGCGTTTTGATATGTGGTTCTCAGGACACTATCATATGTACAGACAGTGTACATCAAAGCACTATATGATCTTTGACAATATAGCTGTTATAAAGGACAGGAGCTTTGAGCTTGTGTAAGTAACGTTTCAGAACACAGTAGCAGACATATTTATTTATAGTTTACTGTTTGCCGATATGTACATAGCTTTCTTAGTCAGAGTATGTGCACGGCAATAAAAATAAAACTATTATAGTGAAAGACACTTTTATCCTGACATTCACTATAATTTTTACGGTATTTTTCTCTTCGGAGAAAAATATCTTTTTCACGAAAAATGAAAACGATTTCTGAAAGTATGGAGGAGTATGTATGAAGTTTTCACGAATTTTTTCTGCTGTAGCTGCAGGTGCACTTGCACTTACCTGTATGACAGGAAGTGTTTATGCTGCAAAGAGCCGTGTTTCGGTTCATGACCCGTCAATAATAAAAGACCCGTCTACCGGCACGTACTATGTCTTCGGTTCGCATATAGAAGCGGCAAAGACGACCGATCTTCAGAACTGGCACAGCTTTGCCAACGGATATGCTGTTAAAAACAATGTTATTTTTGATGATCTCTCCGGAAACCTTGCAAAAGCGTTTGCATGGAGCGGCGAAAACCTTGAGGACTGTGCAGGCGGCTTTGCCGTATGGGCACCTGATGTATTCTACAACCCTGACTACATAAACCCGGACGGAACAAAAGGTGCATATCTTATGTACTTCTGCACATCGTCCACCTATATGCGCTCAGTAATTGCCTATGCCGCATCCAGAAACATAGAAGGTCCGTACAGGTTTGTGGATACACTGATATACTCCGGTTTTACGCAGAACGACAGCTTTGCAGTCAGCAGTACGAAAAACGTAAACAGAAAATACACCTCGACAAACATAGACGAGCTTATCGCTCAGAACAAGGTTACTTTTAACCCTGCATGGTTCTCATCCTCTGACTACAACAACGGAGCTTTTCCGAATGCCATAGATCCTACGATATACACAACACCGGACGGAAAGATGTATATGTGCTACGGCTCATGGTCAGGAGGACTCTTCACTCTCGAAATAGACAAATCAACAGGCCGGTGTATTCACCCTGCGTCAGGAAAAACCGCTGACGGAAGAATGATCGACAGCTACTTCGGAACACAGATATCAGGCGGATACAGAAAATCAGGTGAAGGCCCGTTCATAGAATACAACCCTGACACAGGATATTACTATCTCTGGGTAACCTACGGCGGACTTGTCAGCGAGGGCGGCTACAACATGAGAGTTTTCCGTTCACGCACACCCGACGGACCTTTTATAGATGCAGCCGAAAGACCTGCAGTTCTCGGTGCGAACACAAACCTTGACTCGATAGGACTTAAGGTAATGGGCAACTACAAGTTCAGCGAGCTAAAAACCGCATATATGGCAGGCGGACACAACTCCGTTCTCCGTGACGACAACTCAGACTGGTATCTCTTCTATCATACACGTTTTGATGACGGCTTCGAGTATCACGAGGTACGTGTTCACTCCATGTACTTCAACGAAGACGGCTGGCCGGTAGTCGCACCGCATGAGTACAGCGGTGACAAGATAGCACCGGGAGGCTACAGTACAAACGACATAGCCGGAAACTACGAGTTTATAAACCACGGAACCGATACGAGCAAGACTATACATGGCTATGTTAACATTACTCTCTCTGCTGACGGAAAGATAAGCGGAGGTGCTTCGGGAACATGGGCTCAGAACGAGGACACTGCAGCAGCCGACTTTGTTATAGGCGGTCAGAAATACAGCGGATTTTTTATAGCCGAAAAAAATGAAAGCGGAAAAAAAGTTATGACCTTTACCGCTGTAGGCAAAAACAATCAGACTGTATGGGGAACAAAAACCGATGAATACTTCGGCTCAGAACGCCCTGAAGGCTTCCTTACCGACGGATACTACACAATAAAGAACCTCAACAGCGGCAAGTGGCTAACAGTCGATAACACAAACGTTTTACAGCACAGTACATCAGAAGCATGGAAGTTTACAAGACAGCCTGACGGACTGTATACTATACAGAACACCGGCGGACTTGCCATGACTGTTGCAAACTCAGACGGAACAAACGGAAACAACGTTTTTCTCTCAGAGCTCACACAGGATATCTCACAGAAGTTCAGGGTACGCAAAAACACAGACGGTACATATGCCGTTCTCTCCGCATGCTCGGACTTCTACGGAGGACTTGATGTTTTTGAGATAAGCAAGGAGGACGGTGCAAACATCTGCCAGTGGATGTACTGGAGCGGAGACGGTCAGAAGTTCATACTCAACCGGACTGAAGCGCCGGTCGTTACAGGCGACATAAACGCAGACATGTCTGTAACTGCAGCCGACTTAAGGCTTCTTATAGAATATCTCACAGCTGTAACAGACACGCTTCCCGACAGAAAAAATGCTGATATTGACAACAGCGGCACAGTAAACATATTAGACCTCATTCTTCTCAAAAACATTTTTCTTGAAAGCTGATTCTCTATTGACATAGCTGTTTTCAGATGATATCATAAATATATTAAACGCCAAGAACAAGGAGCAGTAAAAAAATGAAAAAAATAGCAAGCTTTACAGTAAATCACGACACACTCGAAAAGGGCGTATATATTTCACGAATCGACGGTGACGCAGTTACATACGATATACGTATGAAGAAGCCGAACAACGGAAGCTTTATTTCTCCGAAGTCACTTCACACTATAGAGCATCTTCTTGCAACCTATGTGCGTAACTCTGAATATTCCGACAGCATTATATACGCAGGACCTATGGGCTGCAGAAGCGGTTTTTATCTCATAGTACGTGACAGCGTATCAAAGGCTGATGTTCTCGCCCTTATTAAAAGCTCGTTTGAATTCATAGCTGGTTTTTCCGGAGAGATACCGGGCTCATCAAAAGCAGAATGCGGAAATTACCTCGAGCATGATCTTGAGGCCGCAAAGTGTGATGCTGCCGAATACAATCAGGCTCTGAAAAACGTCACTGAAAACGATATGAACTACAAAGACTGATAATAACTGTAAAAATATCACAGACACACTTGTACGCATTTTCAGAAGAAAATGCGTACAAATTTTTTTTACTTATTTATCCTTGTATATCCTTATATGCCAAAAAAATCTATAAAAAACTGTCGCTATGACATATATATTTTCATTTTTATGTATGATATCGAATTTTTTGGTCATATATACTGAAAAATCTATATCTTCTATATACAATTTTCTATTTGACTTAGCGAGGAGACTGTGGTAATATAAACATAGAGAAAACAAAGACTAAAAATAAATTCTTCTCTGTTTAAAAAAAGAAATTTTCATTTAACTTTACACATACAATCCTAACCTGAAAAGCAGATGTTCGCAAGAGCATCTGCTTTTCACCTTTTATCCCCTTTTGCATATTACCTGTCAGCATATTTTTTTTGAGTTATAGTGAACGTCAAAACAAGCTCCCGTAAAAACAGCAAAAACCTATTGACAAACCCCGGGATATGCAATATAATTCAATTACATACAAAAAATACAGTTTATAGTAAAAGCCAGATTTATTTTTACTTTCACTATAATACAGCATGCAGCACCACATCAGATTATCCGAAAGGGGGATTTTTTTGAAACAAAAAACACTAAAGGAGTTTGTGAACCGAAAAGGCATATCATACCCTAAGATCGCAGTTTTCGGTTTTGTTCTGGTCATAATAGCAGGGACCTTTCTTCTTATGCTGCCTGTTTCAAGCAGAAGCCACACTTCTGCCGGTTTTTTTGACGCTTTTTTTACAGCAACCTCTGCAACATGTATAACAGGACTTGTCGTCTGCGATACATATACACACTGGTCACTGTTCGGACAGACTGTCATACTCCTTCTTATACAGACAGGCGGTCTCGGCTTTATGACTGTAGTTGCAATGTTTTCTCTTATTGCAGGCAAACGAATAGGGCTAAGGGAACGAGGGCTGCTTCAGGAAAGCATAAACCTTCCTAAGCTCGGAGATACAGTAAAAACAATTAAAACCATCATATGCGGAACCTTTATTATCGAGGCAGCAGGCGCTCTTGTCCTGTCTTTCAGGCTTGTTCCGGAGCTTGGAGCCGCAGAGGGCATATATAACTCGGTGTTTTTATCCGTGTCTGCCTTCTGTAACTCAGGCTTTGACCTCAACGGAAGATATGCGGAATATTCATCGCTTACAGTATACAGAAACGACTTCGCTGTGCTGATACCCCTCATGCTGCTCATCATATCGGGAAGTATCGGATTTCCTGTCTGGAACGATATAAAAGAAAAAAAGCTGAAGCTCAGACGCTATACGCTTAACAGCAAGCTTGCACTGACTATGACTGCAGTACTGACGCTTGCCGGAGCTGTACTGTTTTTTATCTTTGAACAGCATAATACACTAAGCAGTATGAACATTCAGGAAAAAATAATATCTTCGTTTTTCCTCTCAGTATCACCGAGAACAGCAGGCTTCAACACTGTAGAGCTTACAGAGCTCTCGCCATCATCTAAGCTTCTCCATCTTATATACATGTTTATAGGCGGAAATCCGGTTTCTATGGCAGGAGGAGCAAAAACCACAACTGTGGCGGTAGTTTTCCTTTATGCATGGTCAAGCCTCAGGAACCATAAGGACTGCAATATTTTTGGCAGAAGACTTGAGGATGAAACACTGAAAAAAGCCGTAACTATCATATCAATAAACGTTTTTCTTATAGCTTTTTCAACAATCATCATTTCGTCTGTTGAAAAAACACTTCCGATGAACGATATAGTTTTTGAAGTTTTTTCTGCTGTGACTACAGGAGGTATGACCATGGGAATAACCCGTGACCTGAGTGTTTTATCAAAAACCATAGTTTTACTTCTCATGTTCTGCGGACGAGTAGGAAGTATATCTTTTATACTTCTGTTTGCAGAAAACAAAAAATATTCAGCAGTAAAAAATCCTACTGAAAAAATAAGTATAGGTTAATAAGGGAGAAATTTTTTTATGAGTAAATCAATTCTTGTTATCGGTCTGGGCCGCTTCGGAGTCTATCTGACGAAAAAATTTTTTGAGCTTGGCGACGAAGTAATGGCAGTGGATATCGACGAGGAAAAAATCCAGGAGATCATGCCTTATGTAGTAGGCGCAAAAATAGCAAACTGCCGTAATCCCGAAACTCTGCGTTCTATAGGCGTAGGTGATTTTGACCTGTGTTTTGTGTGCATAGGAACAAACTTTCAGAGCAGTCTTGAAATAACCTGTCTTTTGAAGGAGCTTGGAGCCAAAAAGGTCATAAGCAAGGCAAATAACGAGTTCCATGCAAAATTTCTCGAAAGAAACGGTGCTGATAAGGTAGTCTATCCTGAAAAATACAGCGCAGGAAAGCTTGCAATAAAGTACAGCTCCGATAAGGTTATCGACTATATTGAGCTTACAAGTGATATTGCTATATACGAGATTCCCGTTCCTTGTTCATGGAGCGGAAAAACCATAGAAGCCATAGGTGTGAGAAAAAAATATAATATAAACATACTGGCAATAAAAAAATCAGGAAATCAGGACATAAAAGTAACCCCCGGTCCTGAATATACCTTCGGAGAAAACGAATTAGCTATCGTTCTGGGTGAAAAAGAAGATGTAGACAGAGTGATAAGCATAAAAAAATAATATAAAAAAGCCGCCGCAAACAGTATATCGGGCAAATGACCCGTATACCGTTTACGGCGATTATCGTTTCTGTTGCTATAAAAAATCAGAAAAACTGTTTATCAATAAGCTTTGCCCCAGTATACAAGATGCTTTGCAGGCTTTCCGCAGCATACGCATACGTCCGAAAGCTGTTCCTGTTCCTCAGGGATGCAGCGTGAACCTACGCCGGTCTTTTCCTTGACCTCATCCTCACAAGCCTCTTCTCCGCACCACATAGCTCTGACAAAACCGTCACCTTTTTCGGACAGAGTTGATATTATTTCTTCTATTGTCCTGCACGAATATGTCTTGTTCTGTCTGTTCTCGAGAGCCTTTGCGTAGAGTCCGTCATGTACCTCTGCAAGCTTTTCCTTTACAGCTTCCGCAAGGTTATCAAGGCTTACTACTGTTTTTTCTCCGTTGTGACGTGTTGCAAGTACGCACTGATTGTTTTCTATATCCTTAGGTCCTATTTCAAGTCTTACAGGAACACCCTTCATCTCGTACTCTGCAAACTTCCAGCCTGCGGAGTTGTCTGTATCATCAAGCTTTACTCTTATTCCTGCTGCCTTAAGCTCCTCAGCAATAGCAGAAGCCTTTTCGAGAACGCCTTCCTTATGCATAGCTACAGGAATAACAGCAAGCTGTATAGGTGCAACAGCCGGCGGAAGAACAAGACCGTTATCGTCACCGTGAGTCATGATTATCGCACCGATAAGACGGGTAGTAACACCCCATGATGTCTGATGAGGATTTACCTTCTTGTTTTCCTTGTCTGTATACTCTATGCCGAACGCCTTTGCAAAGCCGTCTCCGAAGTAATGGGATGTACCTGCCTGAAGCGCCTTTCCGTCATGCATGAGTGCTTCTATAGCGTATGTAGAAACTGCACCTGCAAACTTGTCGCTCTCTGTCTTCTTACCCTTTATAACAGGCATAGCAAGTGATTTTTCGCAGAACTCTGCATATACGTTGAGCATCTTTTCTGTTTCGATAACAGCCTCTTCAGCTGTAGCATGGATAGTGTGACCCTCCTGCCACAGAAACTCTCTTGAACGAAGGAAAGGACGTGTTGTCTTTTCCCATCTTACAACGCTTACCCACTGATTGTAGAGCTTAGGAAGGTCTCTGTAGGAGTGGATTATGTTTGAATAATGCTCACAGAAAAGAGTCTCAGATGTAGGACGTACACAGAGTCTGTCCTCAAGCTTCTCGCTTCCGCCGTGAGTTACCCATGCAACCTCAGGCGCAAACCCTTCAACGTGATCCTTTTCCTTCTGGAGAAGGCTTTCCGGAATAAACATAGGCATGCACACGTTTTCGTGTCCTGTTGCCTTGAACATTCCGTCAAGTATACGCTGAATATTTTCCCAGATAGCGTATCCGTAAGGACGGATAACCATACAGCCTTTAACGCTTGTGTATTCGATAAGCTCGGCTTTTTTTACGATATCTGTATACCATTTTGCAAAATCCTCTTCCATGGAAGTGATGGCTTCAACCATCTTTTTGTTATTGTTCTTTGCCATTTATCTGGTCCTCATTTCCGTTAATTTTTTTTATTTTTTTCAATTTCCTGAATTTCAGGAAATAAAGCTTTATTTGGTTTTTCGTCGTCCGGACGCGGTTCAAAAGCACTCCGTACCTGATAGAGCCGTTCGTCTTCGGGAGTACTGTTTTTATTTCTTTTTTTCAGAAAAGCATCCACCCTTGCCGCTAACTTCGGGGTCAGAACCGCCAGCACATAGATAAGCAGCATAATAAGAAGCATCTTCAGAAGAAACAGAACCGGTACAGAAAATCCGTTTTCTATTTTCAACACCTCTGTTCAAACATAAATATACACTTTCATAGTGAACGAAAAAAATGTTTTTTTATTCACTATTATCCGATATGCACGGAGTGACCGCAGGGAACGGATGTGCAAGGCAATATCAATATATTAATTATAGTGAAAGTCTAATCTGTTTTGACACTCATTATAATTATATCATATTGTCCGGAAAAATCAATACAAAACGTTGTTATTTCCTTTTAAGAAAACTGTCAGCAAAGCTGACTGAGAGGCTACGCTATAAAAATATGCGATTATATGAAAATAAAAGAGTCATCTGCATTCTCTGTACGATAAAAAAAGAAGCCTGCGTAACACTGCTATTATACCATAATCCTGAGAATTTTTCAATCATACACGCACAATATCTTCATAAAACATAAGCCCCGAAAAATGTTCCACGTGGAACATTTTTCGGAGCTCCATAATTACTTATCCTTTGATTTGAAAATCAACGCCGCCGCTAATCCGAATATTATAGCAGCAGCTATTCCGCCTGACGCTGCAGTTATCCCGCCCGTAAAAATCCCGGCAAGACCTTTTTCATCTACTCCCTTACGGATACCCTCCGCAAGCAGATGACCGAATCCCGTAAGCGGAACAGTTGCCCCTGCGCCTGCAAACTCCACTATAGGAGCGTACAGTCCAAAAGCGGAAAGCACTACTCCGGCAACTACAAACGAAACAAGTATTTTTGCAGGAGTGAGCTTTGTGTAATCAATAAGTGCCTGACCTATCGCACACAGAACCCCGCCTGTAAGAAAAACATATAAAAACTCCATCTCAACTCTCCGTTCTGTTTTTTTCCGATGATATATGAACAAGATGAGATATTGACGGTATCGTTTCCCCTTGTTCCACGATCATAGGCGACATAAGCGCACCGGTAGCTGCAAACAGTATGTTTTTCATTTCGCCATCACAGAGCTTTTTCAGAAAATATCCGCAAAGAACGCTTGCAGAGCAGCCGCAGCCCGAGCCGCCTGCATGTGTATCCTGAGTTTCTCCGTCAAAGATCATCACTCCGCAGTCTCTGTGTACTTCTCTTATATCTGTTCCCTCTCTCATAAGCAGGTCATACAGAAGACCGCTTCCGACCTCTCCGAGATCCCCGGTAACAATAGCGTCATAGTCAGTCGGTTTTGTCTTTGTTACGCAAAGATACTTCGTTATGACCGAGGCTGCCGCAGGTGCCATTGCTGCGCCCATATTGTTAGCGTCAGTTATTCCGAAGTCAGTTACTGTACCTACTGCACCTCCAAGGATACAGGGGGCTGTTCCCTCGGCGGACAATACAACTGCACCGGAGGCTGTGCAGGTCCACTGAGAGCTTGGGGTTCTCTGGCCTCCGTATGACAAGGGAAAGCGAAACTGTCTCTCCGCTGTAGAAAAGTGAGATGATGTAACGTTGAGCGAAAGCCCGGCATATCCGGCGTTTACCGCCATAGCCGACAGCAGAAGTCCCTCTGCCATTGTGGAACACGCCCCGTATATCCCGAACAACGGAATATTCAGTTCTCTCAGTCCATAAGTACTGCTCGTACACTGATTCACAAGATCGCCTGCAAACATAAAATCAATATCGCTTGCATCAAGGCGTGCCTTGCTGAGCGCAGTCCGTACTGCAAGCTTCTGAAGTCTGCTCTCCGCCTTTTCCCACGTATCCTCTCCGAAGTATGAATCCTCATCACACACGTCAAAATATTTTCCGAGAGGTCCGTCTGCCTCTTTTTTTCCGACAACCGAGGCAAATGACTTTATCGACGGCGGTGCAGAAAAACGGAAAACCTCTCTTGACAGCTTTTCGTTCATTTTTTTTCACATCCTTAAAAACAATGATATCTTTATTTTCTTCTTTTTTTACGTCCTTATTCATGTATTGAAAAAAATATAAAAATATTATATAATAGATATATAAGCGAAAAATATGGTTTTTTCGTTTACTGTCAGCCGACACACAAAGCGCTTACTTCGTTGGCAGCTGTGCAAGGCAATAAAAAACAATCAGTTATAGTGAACTTAAAAAAATATTTTTTACGTTCGGTACAGCCTCCGCAAAGGCTGAAACAAAAAAACAAAAAAAAATTTGCGGAGAAAAGGATAAAAAAATGATAGTCATCGAAATGGAAAACGGAAAAAAAATCAAGCTTGAGCTTTATCCGGAAAAAGCTCCGATAACAGTTGAAAACTTTGAAAAGCTTGTAAAGGACGGCTTCTACAACGGTCTTACTTTTCACAGAGTTATCCCCGGCTTTATGATACAGGGTGGATGTCCTGAAGGAACAGGCATGGGCGGCCCGGGCTGGAATATCAAGGGCGAATTCTCCTCAAACGGCGTTCCTAACGATCTGAAGCACACAAGAGGCGTTATATCAATGGCAAGATCCATGAGACCTGACTCAGCAGGCTCACAGTTCTTCATCATGCATGAGGACGCTCCACACCTTGACGGTCAGTATGCAGCTTTCGGAAAGGTAACAGAGGGCATAGAGGTTGTTGACGAAATAGCTGAGGTTGCAACAGATTACTCTGACAAGCCTACAGTACCACAGATAATCAAATCCATCACAATCGAATAAAAAATAAAGGCGGAAGCATCATCAGAGCTTCCGCCGTATTTTTTTATTTTTTAGACTTATCCAGAACCTCGCCTTTATCTACTGTGTAAACTATAGAGTCGTTTGAGTGCTTAGAGTCCGGCTTATATGTTACAGTCATCTTCTCCCATTCGTTTGTGTCTATACAGAACGGTACAAATCCCGTAAACTCATCTCCCGGATTCATCTCTGTATCATATCTTGTATAGTCAGGATATGCTGAAGCGCCATGAGCTGCAGAAAAAGCACTGAATATATCACTCTTATACTCCACACCGTCTACGGAAACTTCAAAATCATCCAGCATAGTGATAGTTCTTATCTCGTCGCTGTTGTTCTTTGCTTTGAACACAAACGCATATGAGTATCTTCCCTTATTGTCCGGCTCATCTGATGTCATGGCCATCTCAACAAAGTTTATATCAAGTCCTGCCTTTTCGTATGTAAAGTTTTCGCCTTTATTTGCCTTGAACTTTTCACCGGGTGCCAGAGTCACTACAGGAGCCTCCGTATGCTTTGTTTCTGAATCAACAATAGTTGTTGAACTCTTTTTTTTGTCACAGCCTGCAGTACAAGCCATTATCATAAGTCCGGCAAGCACAAGCGCCATAGTTCTTTTTTTCATATAAGAAACCTCCATAGTATCAGTCATTATTTTTATTGCCACGCACATTTGCTGACTGCAAAAAACATTGTGCATATCGGCTAATAGTAAACAATAAATAAATCTGTCGTTCACTATAAAAATCAATATATATACATTCTAACATTTTTTTATATATAATTCAATAGTATGGCAGAAAAATTAAAGACCGCAGTTTCCCCACGGTCTTTAATCCCTTTTTAAAAATATCTGTTCGCCTGATATTATTCAGCGTTAGGAGCACTTACAGGACATACACCTGCACAAGCACCACAATCTACACAAGCGTCAGCGTCGATAACGTACTTATCATCGCCTGCAGAGATTGCTCCAACCGGACACTCTGATTCGCAAGCGCCGCATGATATACATTCTTCGGAAATTTTGTATGCCATTTTTACGCACCTCCATATTAGATTGGTCGATATTTAAAAACTCAAATATCCATCAATATAATTTTATCAGTAATTTATAAAAAAAGCAATAGTATTTTAAAATTTATTTTTCGCCAAAAAAACCGACATAACAAAGGCAACTTCAGAAAAGCTCACAGGGTTTACCGTTCTTTCCGAAAAAACTGACAGCTTGAAAATTTGCTTTTTTTTATTTATAATTATAGTGGACAAAAAAATATCTCTTTTTACTGAAAGGAAGCGAAAACTCTATGTATATAGATTTTCACACACACTCGTTTGCAGACAGTATTGCAAAACGTGCAATGGACTCTCTTACAACTACCGCCGCCGGCTTTAATATGCGGCCTGTTACTGACGGTACGACCGAAGGACTCCGCAAACGCCTGACAAGCTGCGGCGTTTCAAAAGCAGTTATACTCCCTATCGCTACGAAGCCTTCTCAGCAGACTACCATAAACAACTGGGCGGCTGAGGTTTCAGACGGCTTTTTCTATCCGTTCGGAAGTATTCATCCTCTTGCAGAGGACAGGCTCGAAGAACTCGAACGAATAAAAGCTCTCGGACTTTTTGGTGTAAAGCTTCATCCGGATTATCAGAACTTTATGGTAAACGATGAGTTTATGATTCCTGTATATAAAAAATGCTCAGAGCTCGGACTTCCCGTACTTATCCACTCAGGCTTTGATCCTGTATCCCCCGATCTTTTCCACTGCGGAGCAAAACAGGCATCGGAGGTTTTTGACGCTGTACCGGATATGACCCTGATACTTGCTCACGGCGGAGGTATGCGTGACTGGGATAATGTTGAAAAGTACCTCGCAGGGAAAAAAGGCAGACTTTACTTTGACGTTTCTGTTATTGCAAGTGAAATACCAAAAGATCAGCTGTTACGCATAATCCGTGCACACGGTGCAGACAGGATACTCTTCGGCAGCGACTGTCCGTGGGACGACCCTACAAACGAAATATCCATGATAAACGAGCTTCCTCTTTCTGACGAGGAAAAAGATATGATCTTTTATAAAAATGCAATGCAGATCCTTGGCATCACAAATTAAGTTTTCAACATATACTATGTGCGTTAACTGATTTTTATACAGTATCTGTCCTGATTTTAACATAAAATATATGCATTTTGTACCTGAAAAAGCTGTTTTCAAGAGTCTTTTCCACACTTTCCACACACTTTTCAACAGAGTTTTAAAAGTTTAACAGTAACCGAAAAATTTATAGTAAACGAAAAAAATATTCTCGTTCACTATAATATTCAGCGTTTATTCAACCGCCTCAAAGCAATTTCTTTGAGGCGGTTGTTTTGTTCAGAACAGCTTTTTTGTTATACTTGCAGTTTTTTATGAATATATCTTACTAAAGAAAAAAATTATAAAAAAGACATATGCCTTCTTATGTTTTTGAATCCGGAGGGAATTTGACGTGACAGGACTGACTACAGAAAAAGCTCGGAAGCTGCTTGAACAAAATGGATACAACACTTTTTCAGAAGAAAAAAAGGCACGGCCTCTGAAAATATTCATAAACCAGTTCAGAGACATCATGGTTGTTATACTTCTTGCCGCAACACTCATATCTGTGTTTCTTGGAGAAATATACGACTCTGTAACTATCATAACAATAGTTCTTCTGAACGCCGTGCTTGGTTTTCTACAGGAATACAAAACTGAAAAAACACTTGAAGAGCTGAAAAAAATGACATCACCTACCGCCAGGACCTACAGGGACGGAAAGCTTTCCGTCATCGATGCGGCAGAGCTTGTTGTCTCTGACATCATAGAGGTCGAAGCAGGCGACAAGGTACCTGCCGACTGTGTTCTGATCAGCGCACAGGGCCTTCACGCTGACGAATCAATTCTTACAGGTGAGTCTGATTCGGTTTCAAAACATACCGGAAGTGAAGCGGATACAGACAACAGGCTCGGTAAGGACACTGTCATATATGCAGGTACGGTCATAACAACAGGGCACGCTGCAGCAAAGGTAATAGCTACCGGAAAAAACACTCAGATAGGCATGATATCCGGTATGATATCAGACATAGACGACGAAATGACGCCTCTCCAGATACGCCTTGCAGAACTCGGAAAGGTTGTTGCGATAATATGCCTTGCCGTATGTATAACAGTATTTCTTGCAGGCGTACTGCGCGGAGAAGATGTCTTCGATATGCTTATGACCGGAATAACAATCGCTATCGCCGCCATACCTGAGGGACTTCCTGCAGCTGTTACCATAGCGCTTGCACTTGCAGTAAACCGTATGTTCAGACAAAAAGCACTTGTCAACAGACTTCATTCTGTTGAAACGCTTGGCTGTACATCGGTCATATGCTCCGATAAAACAGGTACTATAACAGAAAACCGTATGACTGTTACAAATATTTTTGCAGGAATGGAGGATTTCAGTGTAGACGGAACAGGCTACAGCATGTCGGGAAGCATACAAAAAGCAGACTCCGGAACAATAAACTCCTCCTCATGTCCGGCACTGAAGAAGCTCCTCACAGCCTGTGTACTGTGCAACAACGCATCTATATCGGCTTCTGAGCCTGTAAACAGCAGAAACCGGGCTTCTGTACGTTCCTCCGGCAAGTGGAAGGTAACCGGAGACCCGACCGAAACAGCCCTTCTCATCGCAGCTGCAAAGGGAAATATTCATGCAGACGCTTTAAAAAATGAATACAGCAAGCTTTCCGAGATCCCGTTTGATTCAAGCACACGCTTTATGACGGTTACTGTAGGAAGCAGCAACTCAAACAAGCTTATCATATCAAAGGGTGCTCCTGATGTTATTCTGCCAAGATGTGCCTTTGTAGAAACCGACAGAGGTGTGATCCCGATGACCGGCCTTATCAGAAAAAGCATAGAAGAAAAAATAACTGAGTTTTCCGATAACGCTCTGAGAGTTCTTGCTTTTTCAACAAAGCTCTGTGTAGGCGTTGAAAACTCTGACAGCGGAATGGTTTTTGCAGGTCTTACCGGAATGATAGACCCTGTCCGCAAGGAAGCAAAAAAAGCCATAAAGCTTTGCCGAAGCGCAGGCATAGAAACCGTAATGATAACGGGAGACCAGAAAAACACAGCTGTTGCCATTGCAGGCAAGGCAGGAATCCTTCGTAACAAAAAAGCTATAACGGGAAAAGAGCTTGATCTGTTAAGCGACAGCACTCTGCTTGAAACTATAGGAGACTATTCTGTATTTGCAGGGGTAACTCCTGCACACAAGCTCCGTCTTGTAAGAGCCTACAAACAAAAAGGTCATATAGTTACTATGACCGGTGACGGAGTAAACGACGCACCTGCAATAAAAGAAGCAGACGTAGGAGTTGCTATGGGACTGACAGGAACAGACGTTACAAAGCAGGCAGCTGATGTGATACTTCTTGACGACAACTTCGCAACACTCGTAAAGGCTGTCGGACAGGGGCGCTGTATATACTCAAACATACGAAAGTTTGTCCGGTATCTTCTTTCCTGCAACATAGGCGAGGTACTGACCATGTTTCTCGGAATACTTATGGGGTATCCGATAGTTCTTCTGCCTATACAGCTTCTGCTCGTAAACCTCGTTACCGACGGTCTGCCGGCAATAGCTCTCGGTGTGGAGCCCTTCGACGAGGAAGAAATGAGAAAACCGCCCAGAAAATCATCCGAAAGCTTTTTTGCAGGCGGACTTCTCGGAAAAATATTGTTCCGCGGCGCTATGATAGGACTATGCACCCTCGGAAGCTTCTCGACTGTCATGCGTATGACAGGCAGTCTCTCCCATTCGAGAACAGCTGCGCTTGTTACCCTTGTAGCTTCTCAGCTGCTTCATGTTTTTGAGTGCAAATCCGAAACACGAAACATCTTTACTGTAAAATATTTTAACAACCCCAAGCTTATCGGCGCTGTACTGATATCTGCTGCCGCAATAGCTGCTGCAGTATATCTTCCTGTTGCACAGCCTGTTTTTTCAACCGTCGCACTCAACAGTAAACAGCTTGTCACCTCCCTTCTCTTTGCTGCTGTTATGCCTGTTATAAGCAGTTTTTTCAACACAAGTAAAAAAATATGTTAAAAACTCTTGATTTTTGCATACAGCTGCTGTAAAATAACTTTATCAGCACGACACGCAAAAAAGGAGGATCAAAAACATGGGACCATACTATTATGAGGTAACCGATATAACCGGAGAATATGCCGTTCTCACGAGAACAGACACCGGCACCGGAGATACCATACTCGTCGCTCTCGCTCTGCTTCCGCCGGGCACCGATACCGGAAGCTGTCTTGTATGGGAGAACCTCGAATACTCTCTTATCTGAAATTATTCCGAATCGAACCGGAGTCTGACCATTAACTGACCAGCCTTCCGGTACACGTCGGTTCCTTAGTTCACATGAATATTCATATATCAGCCGGTCACGGATATATATACCGTGGCCGGCTGTTTTTTGTCGGTAAGTACTGAGCCGGACCATTATAGATGCTCTCCCTGTGCTCTTGCAACAGTTTAAAAAAAACTATTGACAAAGCCGATAATATATTATATCGTAAATATAATAAGGTGGTGGTTTTTTCATGTTAGGAATATGTCTTTCGCTTATTGATGATGAGAACGATAAGCAAAGGTTTGAACAGCTGTATTATAAATACAGACAGCGTATGTATGCGGCTGCGTACAGGATTCTGAACAATTCACATGACGCCGAGGATGCCGTCCAGACGGCTTTTCTCGCTGCTGCAAATAATTTTAAAAAAATTTCTTCGTTTTCATGTCACGAAACAGAGGCTTACTTTGTTATTATTATCAGGAACCATTCTATAAACATTTACAATAAAAATAAAAAAACTGCCGAGCGCAGTACTGCGCTTAATGAGAACATATCTATAGACGATGATATTCTTGAAAAATACGAATATCAGAGACTCATAAATATTATCTCAGGTCTTCCGCAGACGTACAAGGACGTTTTTGTTCTGTATTATGTTTTAGGATTCGAATGCAAAGAAATCGCAGATTCACTCCATATTTCCACTGATGCAGTACGGAAAAGGATAGAACGCGGTAAAAAAATGCTCAGAGAGGAGCTGGATAAGGATGAGCAGTACATCTGAAAATATTTTCAAAAAAGCTGTGGCAGAAGCACTACTTCCCGAATACACAGACGCCCTGCCGGAAGCTCCTGAAGAGCATATCTTTTCTAAAAAGTTTGAACGAAAAATGAAAAAGCTTATCAGCCGCCGCAGAAAATCTTATTATCCGCTGATAAACACAGGGGTGAAGAGAACTGCATGGATATTAGGCGTAGTGATCGTTCTGTCGTCTATAACTGTGACTAAGGTAGATGCTATCGGTGAGACTCTTGCGAATTTTTATGTGTATATACTTGAAAAGTTTTCGATTATACGTTCACCGGAACAAGAAGGGTTTCCGGAGACCATTGAGGAGGTATATGAGATTACTTATGATCTGAGTGATTATGAAGTGGTTTATGAAATATTGGATGCAACCGGAAATACGATTGAGTATGCAAAGGGAGATGTAAGCATTTATTTTTGTCAATACACAAAAGATATTACTATCAATAAGAATACAGAAGATGCAGATATTGAAACTATAATTATTAACGGATTTGAAGCAATGCATTATGTAGATAATCATAATTTTTATCACTTAATATGGGAGAATGGTGATTATATATTTACACTAAGAACAAACTCCGGAAAAAAACTATTATTGGATGTAGCAAACTCCATAAAGAAGTCAGAATAATATTAACATTTATTTAACTGATTTTTGTTAAAAACTCACTATTTAACTTTACTAAATTTATAAAAAAAGTAGAACTCACTTTTAAATCAGATTTTTATGTCAGGATTTGAACACCTGCATTGTTATTATTTATGAACAGGGACAAAAAGCGGAACGCTTTTCCTGTTTCAGATAATAATTATGGATAGGGGGGTGTATCAGATGGATATATATAACAATTTTTCGAGCTAAAATTGTGAGTTTCTCCAAACTTGCAATCAAACTCAAACATTTTCATGCCTTAAAATATTATATATATGAAGGCTTAAAAAACGAATCTCATTGGCAGTACTGATTTTTAAATACACACATATCGGAGGGATCATTATGAAAACTAAAACAATGAAAAAACTAACCGCAGCATTATCCGCACTCTTCATACTTGCCGCAAGCACCGGTTCGTTTGCTGTATCGGCGGCTGAATACAATCCACCGTACTACATAGACATAAACTGGAATGTAAAGGTTGAAGAACTCATAGACAGAATCCCCGGACCAAAAATCGTTTTTAAAGATTACTGGTCGAGTATCGTAGGATATACAACGTTCGTAATTGGTGTAGATTCCGAAACCGATAATCCTTACATAAACTCATATGCCGAAAAAAGATACATTTTTACTGTTGAAACAATTCCGGGAAAAGAACTGCCCGTAGATGAGATCAATGAAAAGATAGCACCATATACTCTTAAAAAGGCAGAAAAGAACGGTGACAGAAATGTGTATACTGTCAGTGTAGATTCTTTGGATGCTCGCAAGAACGCCCTTGAAGTATTGTCCTCATATGATCAGACATCACTTATCACAGAAACCGTGGAGATATGGACTAATACTCTTTGTGGAATCAGACATGTCGAAATAAAAAGTCCTCTCTCCATAGAAGAAGTAGAAGAACAGTATAATTTCGATTACTTTGATTTAAATCTGCGTCCATCATCATACGGAGAAGATGATGGAAAGCACATATATTTAGCAGATTGGGGAAAAAACACGATAACAAACATGTCTGATCCGGAATACTGCGAAAAGCTTGAGAAGCTTCTGAAAAATGATGATGTGTTTGTTGAATTCTGGGCAGCTGAAAGAATCCCTGATTCCGAATCCTTCGCAACCATAGTCTATGAGAAAGAATCCCACGAATTGTTATACGGAGATATAAACCGTGACCTCTGTATCGATATGTCCGACCTCTCACTGCTTTCTCTCTATCTTATCGGCGATAACGAATTCAACGACATTCAGAAGATCTCAGCTAACATAAATGCTGACGGAAAAATCAATCTCTCAGACCTTGCAAAGCTTAAAAGATATATATCCAGAAATGATAATACAATAAATTAATGACTTGAAAAACTGACCGGAAAGTAAAAAAATAAAACAGATAAGTAAACTGTCTGACGTGATTTAATGTACTTATAGTAAGCGGCAAATATATTTGTCGTTTACTATAGTTTCACTTTAAATATAATTCACGTTACGTTTTTATTTATCTGATCCACGTTTAACTCAATGAGGTGATTTTATGAAAAAAACTCAGAAGATTTTATCACGAATAATAATACCATCCATACTTATAGCAACATTGCCCATGACGAAGGTTTCAGCTGAAACTTCCGTTAAACAAGATAATCATATTTACTCTATTCTCGTTACCTCACAATCAATTGAAGAGCTTATGGAAAACGATGGTCAGACTGTTGCTACGAAATACGAAGATGAATATCGCAAAGGCTTTACGACCTTAGATAAAACAGGTGCACACTATTATGAGGAATATAATCGCAGACTGGTTGTTGCGGTCAGTGACGACACAGAACTTCCTATTGAAGAAATCAATGAGAAGCTCAAAAATAAAAACAACAAACTGTATAAAATATCAGACATGGAAAACACTTATCAGATAAGTATCTCATCCTATACAGATACTGATAAGCAGGACGTTATCGATATTTTATTCGGATATGATAATATTAAATCCATAACCGAATGTTCAACTGTTGCGATTACCAAACAGGCAACTTTTATGAGGGCATATTTCACAGATGAGCTGTCTGCCGAGGAACTGACAAAAAAGTTTGAAAAGTTCAATCTTGAAATATCACCCGAAGAAAAAGTAATACATGGAAAAACTTACAGCTATGTCGGATATCCGAAAGAAAATCCTGTGTCAAATCTGAAAAATGAAGAATACTTCAATGAGCTTCTGGAATTTTTCCGGTCAGAACATGTCGAATTTATTTGTCCAACAGATGTCTCCGAATCCAGAGAGCTGTCAAGTATCGTATATACGCCTAAGACAACAGATAAAACTATCGGAGATCTCAACAACGACAACATCATCGATCTGAACGATCTGTCATTTCTCAGCCTCGCTATCCTCGGAGATACAGAGCTTACTTCAGAACAGTCATCACTTGCAGACATAGACGGCAACGACACTGTAAACATCTCTGATCTTGCAAGGCTTAAGCAGTATATTTCAAACAAGATAACATCAATAGGCTAATCTCAGATCACTTACAGCAGAACATTATCCGCAAAACAAATCTATTGTTCTTATTAACATTCTTCTAAAATAAAAACCTGCATGAACCGTCAGTATAACACTGCACATCCATGCAGGTTTTTATCATCTGCCGCAGATGCCCCAACCACACTACCCTATCTGCTGTTTTTACACTCCTTAAGCTCCGGCTAATACTTGCATTTTTTGTAAACAAGATATATAATATAAGTAGGATTGAAAGCGGACAATCATATGATAATCCGAAGAGAACGATATGTATAAATGTTATTGATTTCAACATCACTCATAAACAGGATTATCATACAGAGGTTGTTGCCAAAGATAATGATACAAACGAGCAGTTTACAGATCTTATGAGCATACAGCAGCGAAATTCTGCTTGTGGGAATCAACTATAATAAATAAACCCAAAAGCACGAATCCCTCATCGAAAAGGCAGTAAAATAATTTTTATGGATATACGGAAGAAGATATGCTGCAAAAAAGGAGAATACACTTTCAGAAAATCTGAAAGCGTATTCTCCTTTTATCTTTACACTATGTTATTAAGCCCGAAGCTTATTGATAATGCGTCGTTCACCTTATGCATAGATGTATTATCGAGCTCTCCCATACGCTCCTTGAGTCTTCTTTTATCGATAGTGCGTATCTGCTCTAAAAGCACAACACTGTCCTTGGCAAGACCATACTGCAGAGCATTGAGCTCAATATGAGTAGGAAGCTTTGCTTTATCCCTCTGACTTGTTATTGCAGCTGCAATAACAGTAGGACTGTGCTTGTTTCCTATATCGTTCTGAACTATAAGTACCGGTCTTATTCCGCCCTGCTCTGAACCTACCACAGGACTAAGATCCGCATAATATATCTCTCCTCGTCTGACTGACATGTTTTCTGTTACACCCCTTTTTTACTGTGTATATTTTCTGTATATATTATTACCATAGAAACAGTTTTTAATCAGAAAAATAAAAATCCCGTTAAAAATTCCCTTACATATTCCATAACCGGAGAACGCAGCTTTTCTGAGAGCCGCAAAAATACTCCGTGGTTATATTATATGCCACGTATTAAAAAAAGACTCTGCCCACCGGAGCGTGCAGAGTCTTTTTGATTATTGAATTATATCTGTGCAGAGTAGTTAGGTGCTTCCTTTGTGATGTAGATGTCATGCGGATGACTTTCCTTAAGACCTGCACCTGTTATACGTACAAAGCTTGCTCTTTCGTGAAGATCTGAAATAGTTTCACAGCCGCAGTAACCCATACCTGAACGGATACCGCCGACAAGCTGATATATAGTATCGCAGAGAGCACCCTTGTAAGGAACTCGTCCTTCAACACCCTCAGGAACGAGCTTCTTTGTATCCTTGCCGTCCTGGAAATATCTATCCTTAGAACCGCATTCCATAGCGCCCATACTTCCCATTCCTCTGTATACCTTGAATGAACGTCCCTGGAATATTTCTGTAGCGCCGGGAGCTTCTTCACAACCTGCAAGGAGTGAACCGAGCATTACTACGCTTGCACCTGCTGCAAGAGCCTTTACGATATCTCCGGAGTACTTGATACCACCGTCGGCAATAACAGGAACACCATGCTTCTGTGCTACTGAAGCAACATCATATATAGCTGTGATCTGCGGAACGCCAATACCTGCAACAACTCTTGTTGTACAGATAGAACCAGGGCCTATACCTACCTTGAGAGCGTCTGCGCCTGCTGCTATAAGCTCCTCAGCAGCTGCTGCCGTTGCAATGTTTCCGGCAATAACAGGTGTATCCGGGAACTTTTCCTTTATCATCTTTACGCATCTGATGATGTTTGCGCTGTGTCCGTGAGCTGAGTCGAGAACAAGAACGTCAACCTGAGCCTCTATAAGTGCTGCTGCTCTTTCGAGAACGTCGTTTGTTACGCCGATAGCTGCTCCGCAAAGAAGTCTGCCTCTTGCGTCTCTTGCAGAGTTCGGGAACTCAACAGCCTTTTCAATATCCTTGATAGTGATAAGTCCCTTGAGGTATCCTTCCTCGTCAACGAGAGGAAGCTTTTCTATCTTGTGCTTACGGAGTATTTCCTGAGCCTGTTCGAGAGTTGTACCTACAGAGCCTGTTACAAGGTTTTCCTTTGTCATTACGTCACCTATCTTTGAGTTGAGATCTACCATGAATCTCATATCACGGTTTGTAATGATACCTACAAGCTTGCCCTTTTCATCAACAATAGGTACGCCTGAGATCTTGTATTTTCCCATGAGCTCATCTGCATCACGTACTATGTGGTTTTCTGTAAGAGAGAACGGATTTACTATAACGCCGTTTTCCGAACGCTTTACCTTGTCTACTTCGTCAACCTGTTTCTCTATAGACATATTTTTATGTATGATTCCTATACCGCCTTCACGAGCCATAGCAATAGCCATTCTGGATTCTGTTACTGTATCCATGGCTGAAGCCATAACAGGTGTGTTGAGTCTGATAGTTGCAGTAAGGTTTGTCCCCAGCTTTATCATATTTGGTGTAACGTCTGATTTTGCAGGAATAAGTAAAACATCGTCAAATGTAAGACCTTCCTTTTCGAACTTATGATTGAAATCGCTAAGCATAAAAACACTCTCCCTTAAAAAAATGTATTTCTATTAGAATACTCTATTTTAAAATGTTTGTCAAGTATAATGGATGAAATTTCTTATTTATTGTTATTATTCTTGTGGATATGGAGCTTTGAAGGCTTTTTTGCAGGGCTTTGCGGTCGCCCTGCACCTTCGCTTATAAAAAAAATTAATTTTTTATGGATTTATTTTTTAGGTTTTTGTTTCTGATTCTGAAGCTCTGAAGGCTTTTTGCAGGGCTTTGCGGTCGCCCTGCACCTTCGCTTATAAAAAAAATTAATTTTTTATGGATTTATTTTTTGGCACAGAATAATAACTTTAACTGTAGATGAACTCTGTTTCAAAGCAGGTTTTTTCATCTGTAGTCCCAATAACAAATGCTTTTTTCCCCTCATAAGATACATATATATCTATTATATCGCCAAGCTTTGCTTCGCTTATGTAGTTTATCCTGAAGTTTTCGGGATTTTTTTTGAAAAAATCTTCGGAGATATGATCGAGAGCCATATCTGCATATATTGCATTGTAAACATGTCCGTTTGCATCTATGTCTGATCTGCGTACCTCTCGTCTGCCGGCGAAGGTAAGCTCTCCGGGCTTTATTTTTCCGTTCGGTACACACTGAACGGTCCTCTCAGGAAATTTTTCAGTACCAAAGTCATAGGCTGACGGCTTCAGAATACGGCGTGTTGTAGGATTTACGAGTATCCAGCCGCTTTCTCCCTGGAGAAGAAGCTCTCCTGAGGCATCCTTTATCTCAAAGCCTCTCATGAAAACCGCACCCTTTATTTCTCTTTCCCATGTTGAAGCTTTCAGCATCTGCTGGTCGACAGGGGTTTTAAAAATCCTGAAGCTTACCTTTGAAACGAGAAAAACCATATCGTTTTTCATAAGATACTCATGTGAGAAGCCTTTTTGCGTATAGTCATACCCGGCAAGCTCTGACGCATACCTGAGTATTTCTGACAGCTTGAAGCGCTTCAGACTGTCACACTCGTAAAAACGTACTCTTTTTTCATCTGTTGTTTCCGAACTTGTACTATGCATCAGGTGTGAGCTTTTCCTTTCTGATATAAGGAACGAGTGCTTCAGGAATATTTACCGAACCATCCTCGTTGAGGTTGTTTTCAAGGAAAGCAATAAGCATTCTCGGAGGAGCTACAACTGTATTGTTGAGTGTATGTGCAAAATAATTTCCGTTTTCGCCGCGTACTCTTATTTTGAGTCTTCTTGCCTGTGCATCGCCGAGGTTTGAACAGCTTCCTACTTCAAAGTATTTTTTCTGTCTTGGTGACCACGCCTCAACGTCTATTGACTTAACCTTAAGGTCAGCAAGGTCTCCTGAGCAGCATTCTATTGTACGTACAGGAATATCAAGGCTTCTGAAAAGATCTACAGTGTTCTTCCAGAGCTTTTCAAACCATTCCTTACTCTCTTCAGGCTTGCAGACTACTATCATTTCCTGCTTTTCAAACTGATGAATACGGTAAACGCCTCTCTCTTCAAGTCCGTGAGCACCCTTTTCCTTACGGAAGCATGGTGAATAGCTTGTAAGAGTATACGGAAGCTTTTCCTCAGGATTTACTGTGTCTATGAACTTTCCTATCATGGAATGCTCACTTGTACCTATAAGATACAGATCCTCACCCTCTATCTTATACATCATAGCGTCCATTTCGGCAAAGCTCATAACACCTGTTACCACGTCGCTTCTGATCATAAAAGGAGGAATACAGTATGTGAAGCCTCTCTGCACCATAAAGTCTCTTGCGTATGCAAGTATTGATGAATGGAGCACAGCTATATCACCCATAAGATAGTAGAAGCCGTTTCCTGCAACCTTTCTTGCACTCTCAAGGTCTATACCGTTTAACTTCTCCATGATATCTGTGTGATATGGTACCTCAAAGTCAGGAACACGAGGCTCGCCGAACTTTTCTATCTCAACGTTTTCCGAATCATCCTTGCCTATCGGAACAGAAGAATCGATGATATTCGGTATTACCATCATTGTTTTTCTGAGCTTCTCTTCAACTTCCTTTTCCTCTGCTGACAGAGCGTCAAGACGGTCAGCCTGAGTCTTTACCTGAGCCTTTACCTGCTCAGCCTCATCCTTCTTACCCTGACCCATGAGTGCACCTATCTGCTTGGAAAGCTTGTTTCTGTCAGCTCTGAGAGCTTCTACCTCCTGCTTTATCGCACGGTTTCTCTTGTCAAGCTCTATAGCCTCGTCAACAAGAGGAAGCTTGCTGTCCTGAAACTTGTTTTTTATGTTCTGTTTTACTATATCGGGATTTTCTCTGACAAATTTGATATCCAGCATACTACTATGTACTCTCTTTCAATATTTTTTTATTTTGCAAGCTTATCTGCCAGAAACAGCAGATCCGCCTTATCATAAAACTCCAGAACCAGAGTTCCTTTATCGTTGTTCTTATGCTTGACACTTACTTTTCTGCCAAGCCGCTCCTTAAGACTTATTTCCATCTCTTTAAAGTAACTGTCAGAAGGCTTCGTGTCTGAGCTTTTTTTCTTGTCCGACTTAAGTCCTGCAACCAGTGTTTCAAGTGACCTTACAGTAAGATTACCTTCAGCAACTCTCGCTGCAAGCTCCTTTATAAGCTCCTCGTCTTCAACCGACAGAAGAACCTTGGCATGTCCCATAGAAACAAGACCCTGTCCTATGAGCTCCTTTACCTCTTCGGGCAGACCGAGAAGTCTTATTGTGTTTGATACGGATGACCTTGATATACCTACTATACGTGAGATGTTTTCGTGTGTCATGCCATATGTATCCACAAGCTCCTTAAGTCCCGATGCAGCTTCGATCGGAGTAAGATTTTCACGCTGCAGGTTCTCTATAAGAGCCAGCTGCATGGTTTCCGAGTCGGAAAGCTCCTTGATGATAACAGGGACCTCTTCCAGCATAGCGACCTTTGCCGCTCTCCAACGTCTCTCACCTGCAACTATCTGATATGCGCCGTTGTACGGACGAACAAGCAGCGGCTGTATCAGACCGTGTTCTTTTATTGATTCTGCAAGAGAAGCAATGCCGTCCTCATCAAAAGATTTTCTCGGCTGTAACCTGTTCGGTTCTATCTCTGAAGTACGCAGCGTTTTCTTTACCTGTATCTCAGAGGTATTGTCACTGAATAACGCCTCCAGCCCCATTCCAAGACCGCCTTTTTTTACTGCCAAGCACATCACTTCCTTTCAGTTATTTTTTCTTTTTTATGCCGAGTGAAAACTTCTTCTTTGGTTTTTCCTCGTACTTTTCTCCGAGAAGCTCCATTCCAAGTCTTGCATAAGCCTCCGCACCCTTTGAGTTCTTATCATAGTACATGACAGGCATGCCGTATGAAGGTGCTTCGGAAAGTCTTACGTTACGTGGTATAGTAGTTTCAAAAACCGAATCCGGAAAAACTTTTTTTACTTCATTTACAACCATGTTTGTGACATTAAGACGAGGATCATACATTGTAAACAGAAGTCCTTCTATCTCAAGTGAAGGATTTTCCTTTGACTTGACATGCTTTATTATTTCGCTGAGCTGTGAAAGTCCCTCAAGCGAGAAAAATTCACACTGAAGCGGAATTATCACACTGTCAGCAGCAACAAGTCCGTTAAGAGTTACCAGACTCAATGACGGCGGACAGTCAATAAATATATAGTCATACTCATGTCTGCATGAAAGTATCTGCATCTTAAGTCTTTTAAGTCTGCCTTCCAGCTCCATTATTTCTATTTCTGCACCTGCAAGTGCGGATGTTGACGGAACCACAGAAATATTTTCAAACTCGGTATATACGGCAGTTTCCTGAACATTCGCCCTGCCTATAAGCAGATCGTATGAAGAAAATCTGACTGTTTTTTTTCTTATCCCGAAGCCGCTCGTTACATTTCCCTGAGCGTCGAGATCTATACAGAGGATCTTTTTGTTTCTGCTGCCGAGAAACGCGGCAAGATTTATTACGGTAGTTGATTTTCCTACTCCGCCCTTTTGATTGGCGACTGCTATCACCTTACCCAATCCGTCTCCTCCTCTCTGTTTCAAAAAAATTTTTGCCAACTATTATTATACCATAAATTATAGTGAACGTCAAAATAAATTTGACGTTCACTATAATTTATTTCTACAAGATAAAAACAGCGGAAAATACGCTCTTCTTTCAGAGAGCTGTCAGCAAAGCTGACTGAGAGGTTACAACCGGTGTAAAGAAAAAAACCCTCTGTGTGATAAATTTCACAGAGGATTTTTTTATCTTTCTGAAATATAAACCTTCTTTTAAAAACAAGCTTACTTATTTCCTGTATACCTGTATTCGCTCTTTTCCCAGACACAGTCATAAAGCGCCTTGCCGGGAAGTCTTATGTTTTCGTTCTTTACAACATAGACCTGCTCTCCTACACTCAGCTTTTCATACATTCCCTGGGTTACTTTCAGCTTCTTATTATATCCGCTTACTTTTATATAGTAGCTTTTTGATCTCCTTCTTCTGCTGCCTCTTCTGGATGTTCTTGTTTTGGTATTCATGTGTGTTACAGAAACAGTCTGAACGCTGTAGTTATCCGGATTTGCAAGAGTTATCGCCGAGTTTACCGTACCCGGTCCGAGCATCAGCGTAAATATAATAATCATTATAACAAACGCTGCCTTGTCGGATTTTCTTCCTGTCCTTGTTCCTGATTTGTTTCTGACAAACGATACCAGTGCAACAATCCCTATTACCAGTATTATAAGTACTGACACAGCAAGCGTTCCTATACTTGTGGCCTGCAGCGTACTTACTATATCGCTGTCTGTAAGCTCCTTGAGTCCTGTTTCATAAGTTTCGATCATAGTGTTTTGTCTCCTTTTTTATTTTGTCTGTAAAACAGAATGGGTTTATCATAGTATATCACAAAACACTCAGGGTTTCAATATATTTTTACAGAATATCCTTGAATCTCCTTAAAAAAACAGATGTTCCACGTGGAACATCTGTTTTTTTTAGGAGAGAGTTTTTATTTTTCAAGAGGTATTCTTACTCTGTATTCAACAAAATCATCATACTGTATCTTACATGAATCTGCGGATATACCAGCGGCTTTCATTGTTTCAACCGCCTTGTTTATCGAATTTACAAACAGCCTCACATCTGCAAACACCTTGCTGCGCTTACGGTAGCTTTCCTTGAGCTTGTTCTTTGATATGTATTCCTCGATTATCTGCTCTGTTTTTTCTACGTTGAGCTTAGCCTTCACTACTCTGTTTATTATCAGAAGCCTGTCCTCAGAAGAACCAAGCTTAAGCAGTGCTCTTGCATGACGTTCAGTAAGCTCATATCTTGTTATTACACGTCTTTCTTCTTCAGAAAGCTTTAAAAGCCTGAGCTTGTTTGCAATAGTGCTCTGAGCCTTTCCGAGCTTTATTGCAGCATCCTCCTGTGTCATTCCGTAGTAGTTTATAAGCTTTTCAATTGCGGCTGCCTCATCAAAAAACGACAGATCCTGGCGCTGGATATTTTCAACAAGTGCAAGTATAGCTGAGTTTCTCTCGCTTATGTTCATTATTATACACGGAACACTCAGGAGTCCTGCAAGCTTTGCCGCTCTGAGTCTTCTTTCTCCTGCTATTATCTCATAACCGTCATCTGACTTTCTTACTGTAAGCGGCTGAAGTATGCCGTTCTGTCTTATGCTTTCTGCAAGCGAAAAAATATCTCCGCGTTCAAACTCAGTCCTCGGCTGATGAGGATTCGGCGATATATCGCAAATATCTATCTGAACTACCTTGTTTATCTGCTTTTCTTTTGTAAAACTCAAAAACGCTCCCATGTTAATAACTCCTTTTTATTTTTGACGAACTTTTTTCAGACTTTAGACGTATGTATTTTCAGTTTAAAGAAACAGTATAATACAGAACGAAAAAAACATTTTTTCATTTACTATATTTACCATAACCTCGTTAACTGTATTATAACCTATTCTGGAAATAATTTCTATAAAAACATTTCGACGTTTTTCGTTATGATAAAACAAAAACCGCTGTTTTTACAGCGGTTTTGATTTTATTTTACCAGAAGCTCTGGGGAATTTTGGCGAAATCCGGGATATTTTTTTTACGAGTACAACTCTTCTCTGTTCACCGTTTATTTCATAGCTTATATCATTCTGAAGCTCCCCTCCGAGAAGCTTTATTGCATTATGTGCGGCAGCTATATCCTCTGAAGGTCCCTTCATAGCACAGAATATACCGCCTTTTTTCACAAACGGCATACAGTATTCGCTAAGAACAGGCATCGCTGAGACAGCTCTTGCGGTTGCAATATCATACTGCTCCCTGTATTCATCCCTGCGTGCCAGAAGCTCTGCTCTTTCATGGATGCATTCGGCGTCCACTGATATTTTTTCACAAAGCTCCGACAAAAAACGTATTCTTTTGTTGTTTCCGTCAAGCAGTGTTATCCTTATATCCGGCTTATATATTTTTACAGGAAGAAGCGGAAAGCCTGCTCCTGTACCTACGTCTATCGCTCTTGCTTTGTCAAAAAAATCAACATACTTTGTTATCGATATGCTGTCCGCAAAATGCTTTATCAGAATATCCGAAGGCTCAGTTATAGCAGTGAGGTTTATGACCTTGTTTGTTTCAACAAGAAACTCAGCATATATGTCAAGCTTTTCATAAACCTCCTCTGTAAGCACGAGTCCGTTTTCTTCAAAAACTTTTCGGCATTCGCTGTATTCGGGTAACATATGACACCGTCCTTATTCTCATTTTTTTCTGTTTGTCTGTTCAAGCCATATAAGCAGAACGGAAATATCAGCAGGCGATACACCGGATATTCTTGAAGCATGACCTATACTGAAGGGTCTGAATTTTGAAAGCTTTTCAACTGCTTCAAGTCTTAAGCCCTTTATCTCCTTATAATCTATATCCTCCGGAAGAACCTTATCGTTGAGCTTACGCATCTGTTCGACCTGTGCTATCTGCTTCTGGATATAACCGTCATACTTTATCTTCAGATCTACCTGCTCACACACGTAAAAATCAAGTGACGGCCTGTTTTTATCAAATTTTTCAAGCATAAAATAGTTAAGCTGCGGCCTTCTCATAAGATCTACCAGCTTGCAGCCTGTAGACATAGGAGTCGTTCCGTTTTCCTCAAGAAATCTGTTCAGCTCTTCACTCGGAGCGATGTTAAGAGTACTTACACGCTCAAACTCCTCAGCTATCTGTTTTTCTTTTATTTTTAGTCTTTCAAAACGTTCATCACTTATAAGACCTATCCTGTGACCTATCGGTGTAAGACGCTGATCACAGTTATCCTGTCTGAGAAGCAGCCTGTATTCACTCCTTGAGGTCATCATTCTGTAAGGATCGTCACATCCCTTTGTAACAAGATCGTCTATGAGCGTTCCTGTATATGAGCTTGCTCTGTCAAGAATAAGAGGTTCTTTTCCCTGTATCTTCAAGGCTGCGTTTATTCCGGCAACAAGTCCCTGCGCTGCTGCCTCCTCGTATCCGCTTGTTCCGTTGAACTGACCTGCTCCGTAAAGTCCGCTGATGTTTTTGAATTCAAGCGTAGGAAGAAGCTCAGTAGGATCACAGCAGTCATATTCGATAGCATATGCAGGACGCATTATCTCTACGTTTTCAAGGCCTTTTATAGTTCTTAAAAAAGCAAGCTGTACATCCTCCGGAAGAGATGATGACATTCCCTGAAGATAATATTCGTCAGTATCAAGTCCCATAGGCTCTATAAAAAGCTGATGTCTTTCCTTATCTGCAAATCTTACTATCTTGTCCTCGATAGAAGGACAGTATCTCGGACCAACACCCTCTATCTTGCCTCCATAGAGAGGAGAACGATGAAGATTTTCTTTTATTACTCTGTGAGTCTCTGCGTTTGTATATGAAATATAGCAGCTTACCTGATTCTTCAGTCCGCTCCTGTCTGTCTCAAAGGAAAACGGGGTTATATCATCGTCCCCATCCTGCTTTTCGAGAATATCAAAGTTTATGCTTCTGCGGTGTACACGGCACGGCGTACCTGTTTTAAAGCGTCTGAGAGTTATTCCGTTTTCTTTAAGAGAATCAGTAAGACTCATCGGAGCTATTATAGCATCAGGTCCTCCTGTGTAGGAGCTTTCACCAACGTGTATCTTTCCTCTGAGATATGTGCCTGTGGCTATGATAACTGCCTTTGCATGATATACAGCACCAAGATGAGTTTTTATTCCTGTTATTTTTCCGTCCTCTGTTATAACAGCGGTTACTTCCGCCTGCTTTATATCAAGGTTTTCCTGATTTTCACAAACGTTTTTCATATACTGATGAAGAAGCTTTCTGTCTGCCTGTGCTCTCAGACTGTGTACAGCGGGACCTCGTCCCTTGTTGAGCATACGGCTCTGTATGAAGCATTTGTCTGCCGCTCTTCCCATTTCACCGCCGAGAGCGTCTATCTCACGCACAAGATGTCCCTTGGCTGTTCCGCCTATAGAGGGATTGCAAGGCATATTGCTTATCGTATCAAGAGAAATAGTAAACAGCGCAGCCGAACAGCCGAGTCTTGCAGCTCCAAGAGCAGCTTCTACTCCGGCATGACCTGCTCCGACAACTATGACATCATAGCTTCCCATTACATATTCCATCAAAAACTTTCCTTTCCTACTTTCCCACACAAAAACGTGAGAACACTTCATTTACTACACTGTCTGCAACGTTTTCACCCGTAAGCCTGAGAAGCCCGGCAAGTGATTCATCTATAAGAACAGTAACAGCATCAAGACTTTCACCGGCTCTGAGTGCCGATATTGCATTGTTTACAGATGAAAGCGACATCTCAAGACAGAGCTTCTGGCGTTCGTTTGCAATTATTCCGCCCTGAGCATCTATTTCTTCGTTTATAAACATTTTTTCAAGACACTGTTCAAGTCCTTCTATTCCGTCCGAATGCTTTGCAGATATTTCTATGACATACTTAAAGTGAGCTTCAAGATATCCGGTATCCGCCTTGCGCTCCTTGTCTGATTTGTTCAGAAGCGCTATAGCATTTTTTTCTGACAAGGAATCAATTATTTTCTTATCGTCATCAGATAACTCTTCGGATGAATCAAATACAGCAAGTATAAGATCCGCTTCTTTTATTTTTCCGTATGCTATCTCTACTCCTTTTTGTTCTATACAATCATCGGTGCTTCGTATGCCTGCAGTATCCGAAAGCCTTATCGTAAGCTCGCCTACTTTTACATACTCTTCAACTACGTCTCTTGTAGTTCCGGCTATGTTCGTCACAATACTCCGCTCGTATCCGCTAAGACAGTTCATCAGAGTTGATTTTCCAACGTTCGGTCTTCCTACTATGACTGTGTTTATGCCTTCTTTTATTATTTTTCCATAGTCATATGTAGAAGAAAGTCCGGAAAGCTCTGCACGTATGTCCTCAAGATCTGCGTCAAGCTTCTGAGGCTCAACAAAAGGAATATCCTCTTCCTCAGGATAATCTGCCCATGCCGCAAGATCTCCGAGAACCTTAAGAAGCTTTTCCCTGACAGATGATATTCTTCTGAACATGGCTCCGTCCTTGAGTGCGACAGCGTATCTCAGTTCGCTTCTGCTGTTTGATGAAATAACATCCATTACTGCCTCTGCCTGAGTAAGGGACATTTTGCCGTTCAGAAACGCTCTTTTGGTAAATTCACCTGCTCCGGCAAGCTCCGCTCCCGATGCTGTGACAAGCCTCAGGATCTGTCTTGTTATATACATTCCGCCATGACAGGATATCTCCGCCACGTCCTCGCCGGTATAACTTTTCGGCGCACGGAACACAGTAAGAACCACATCGTCAAGCTTTTCTCCGTTTTCAGAAATCTCTCCGTATGCACATGTATAGCCCTCCATCTCTGAAGCTTTTTTTCCGTTATACGCTCTGAAAACCTTATCGCAGATACAAAAAGAGTCAGGTCCGGAGATCCTTATTACAGATATTCCGCCTATAGCGTTAGGCGTTGATATCGCTGCAACCGTTGACATATATATTCAGCACCACCTAAATTATTTCCCCGATGAAAAAAAGGTTCACCGGGGAAGATTCTTTTATATTTCTATTTTTCCGTACAGACCGGCCTTAAGGTCATCCTCCGGCTTTGGCTTTTTGTAGTCCTTTTCAAAGCTTGTCTTAAGGTCAAGGGATCTGGGCTCAAAGTTTCTGTTTCTTCTGCCGTCACCTCTGCGCTTATCGCCTTTTTTGCCGCCATGTCTGTTATCTTTTTTGTTGAGTGATGAAATGATGATCTTTCTGTAAGGCTCTTCACCTACAGAACGTGAAGAAACACCCTCGATCTCAGAGATCATTGAATGAATGATTCTTCTTTCATATGGATTCATCGGTTCAAGAACTGTTGAACGTCCCGATCTGAGTACGTTCTTTGCGATCTTCTTTGCAAGATCCTCAAGAGTCTTCTTCCTCTTTTCTCTGTATCCGTTGCTGTCAAGAACGACTCTGTAATATTCATCATCAAGTCTGTTGCAGAACATTGATGCAAGATACTGTAAAGCGTCGAGGTTTTCTCCTCTTCTTCCTATTATAAAGCTTGTATCCTCACTGTTGAGATTAATGATAACTCCGTCTTCAGCTTCTTCAAAAGTATATTCTGCTTTTACACCCATCTTATCAAAGATGTTGAAAACATAATTTACAGCAGCTTCAGCCTTGTTTCCCTCAAACTTAGTCTTTGAAGCTCCGGCTTCTTCTGTACCTGACGCATCCGCTTCAGGAACTTCAGCAGTGTAATTATCTGAAACAGCTTCTTCTGATGTATCACCTGAAACATACTCCGCTTCTATCTTAGCCTCACTCTTTATAAGTCCGAAAAGCCCCTTCTTAGGTTCTTCAAGTACAGTAAAGGTGATATCCTCCACAGGAACCCCAAACGCCTCAGAAGCTTTCATCTTAGCTTCATCAATTGTTTTTCCGACAAATATGTTCTTCATTCCAATCACTCCTTTTTATTAGTAAAAGTACAATAATCCTTAATCATTTTCCTCGGCAAAATCATCGCCGTATTTCTGAGCCATACGTTTTCTTGCAAGGTTGAGAAGATCGTCGTCCTCACCAACGTCAGTGTACTTTGCGTCTATTATCTTTCTTGCCTGGTTTATGGCTTTTCTGTTTATTTCGTTATATTCGGATCTTGAAAGATCGCCTCTTTTTCCGGCGCCTCCCTGTCCGTTCTGCTGAGCCAGCATTTCCTGCTGCTGAGCCATAAGGCGCTGCATGAAGTCCGGCTTTTTGTTCTTGTTCTTTTCCTTATCCGCTGCGAGAATAGCCTCACATCTTTCCGGCGTATAGTACTTGTTGAACACTATCATCTGTATAAGTCCGAGTATTCCTGAAACTGTCCAGTAAAAAGCGGCACCTGAAGGAATACTGAAGGAAACCCAGATGTAAAATACAGACATACCGTATATCATGAGATTCATGCTTCCCATACTTGCAGCAGCGGGATTTGTTTTCTTCTGATGGATCTGTGAAATAATAGTTGATAAAAGATTCACAAGACCTGAAAGAACCGGAATCATTATAAGAGCTATAGCTCCCGCTGTCCATTTTTCCGGATGAAAATCTGCCTTTGTTCCGAGGTTTATAAAGCCTAAGAACATGTTGCTGGAGTTAAAATCAGCTATTTTTGACATGAAATCAGATCCCATATCAGAAAAATAACTTGTGTACTCAGGATCAGAGGCATACTTCAGAAGTGTAAGCTCACGGTAGTTTACTGACAAATCAGTTTTTGATATCCCCGGGATTTTTTCCATAAGCTTTACAGCAGCATCGATGGTATCCTTGCTTATTCTCACAATATGTGTAAGCGGCTTGTAAACTACGTCAACGATACCGAAAAGTATCGGGAACTGGATAAGAGCAGGAAGACATCCTGACATAGGACTTACGCCCTCTTCTGCCTGAAGCTTCATCTGTTCCTCCTGCATTCGCTGAGGGTTGTTTGCAAAGCTTTTTCTTATTTTTTCAAGCTTAGGGTTCAACGCTCTCATTTTTGCAGCGCTTTGCTGGCTTTTTATATTGAGAGGAAGCAGCAGAGCTTTTGTAAGTATCGCAAATATGATAAGTGATAATCCGTAGCTTTTGCAGAAGTAATAGATCCCATACATTATTAATCCAAGCGGATAACCTAAAATCTTCAAGTATTATCTCCTCCATTTTTTCTTTTTTCATCAAAGAAACTGAATTTCTCAGGAACAGGATCTATTCCGCCCTTGCAGAACGGATTGCATCTGAGAATACGCCATAGCGCAAGCACAGTTCCTTTTATTATACCGAATCTTTCGATTGCCGTTATAGTATAAGCAGAGCAGGTAGGAGTAAAACGGCAGCAGGGTGGTTTAAGAGGAGAAATAAATCTCCGGTAAAGTATTACTGGAAACAGATATAATCTTCTTATAAAAGCTTTCATATTTTTGTTTCCTCCGAAGAAGCCAGATATGCATTGATCTCCTCAACAGCATATTTTCTAAGATATTCACTGAGCTTGTCTTCCTTTACCTCTGCAGCTTGCCTTCTGGCAACGAAAACAATATCGATTCCCAGCGGAAACAAAAGTTCATTTTCTCGATAAGCCTGTCTTATTATTCGTTTTGCACGGTTTCTCATAACTGCGTTTCCTACTTTTTTTCCCGCAGTTATGCCAAATCTGTTACAGGGGAGGCCGTTTTTCCTGAAATAAATAACGACAGTCCTTGAGACTATCGATCTCCCTCTGCGGTACAGATTAAGAAAATCCTTGTTTTTATTCAGTACCTCAGTATAAAGCATATAAATATTTGTTTTCTTAATTAAATAGACCACAAAAAAATAATAATTGTGGTCTTCCTGACATAATTATATTGAACGCCAGAAAAAAACTGACCTTCACTATAATAATTTTATTCTTATTGCCCTGCACATCTGATAACTCAGTCAGTTTCGTGCATACCGGCTGATAAATTTTTTTGCTGTCAGCAACGGAAATTCCGTCACTGACAAGCTTCATTCAAAAAAATCAGTGAGAGAGTCTTGCTCTGCCCTTTAAACGTCTGCGAGCGAGAACCTTACGTCCGTTGCGTGTAGACATTCTCTTTCTGAAACCATGTTCCTTCTTTCTGTGAAGCTTCTTTGGCTGATAAGTTCTTTTCATTTTTAATTACCTCCGATTTTAATAGATAGATATTCAAGGCACTCATTAACAGAGAGCCTACAGTTTTTATTCAATAATAAAACTACAATAAGCAGCCTATCATCATATTCATGAAAATAAAATGAATAATGAATAAATAACATAACCCTGCAATAATAAATTATATCCCAATACAATTGTCTGTGTCAAGTCTTTTTAATAAATTTTAAAATTAATTTATCAAATCCACAATTAACAGGGTCAAAAACTATACTATATAACACAAATGCATAAAAACAAAAGAAGGTTAACAAAAAAATTCGCTCCCATCTCTGCTGATATTTCCCGGTGTCTGACAATCAGACAGCCTCTGAAAAACAACAAAACAGCAATAAAGCATAAAAACCACTCTCAAAATATAGAAGCTGATGCGTGAAATCTTACTTGAAATAAAATTTAAAATATGCTATAATTAATGATAATTGCAATTGCGGCAGAAGTTAACGTCGCTTTAAAACAACAACAGCAAAAGAACCAAAGATTCTTAATTTTTACAGGAGGATGAAGAAAATATGTCCTTTGAAGAACTTTTTGACAAGGTCAAAGAGCATTGCGTAGAATCCGGCGGAGTACAGGAAACGGCATACAATCTCTGGATAAAGCCAATACAAACAAAAGGCTTTGACGGAAAACAGATAATCCTGTTCTTCCCTACCGAATTTCAGAAAGATACATTCTTAAACAACTACGAAAAGCTTTTCAAGGAAGCTTTTAAGGAAGTAACCGGAATAGATGCGGAGATAGTTGTAACAATACAGGACAACCAGAATTCTGCCCCTAAGGTAGATATGGACGAAATAGACGAAAAGCACCAGCAGCTTGAAAAAAGCTTCGAGGGAGCAGAATACGACTATACCTTTGATACTTTTATAGTAGGAAAATCCAACGAATTTGCATATGCAGCATGTACAGCGGTAGCAAAGGACAACAACGGAAGTACATACAATCCGCTTTTCATACACGGTCCTTCAGGACTTGGAAAAACCCATCTCCTTACTGCTATAGCAAACGAAATGAAAGAAAGACGTCCGGGTATCAACATTATATATGTAACAGGAGAAACCTTCTCCAAC
Source organism: Ruminococcus sp. (assembly GCA_015066815.1). Lineage (GTDB taxonomy): Bacteria > Bacillota > Clostridia > Oscillospirales > Ruminococcaceae > HUN007. The sequence continues at coordinate 38,169 of SVNR01000005.1, read as the reverse complement.
GAGCTTATTGATGCCATAAAAATGAAAAAAGAAACAACGACGTTCCACGAAAAATACAGAAACGCCGACGTACTTCTTGTAGACGACGTTCAGTTCATAGCCGGCAAGGAAAGTACACAGGAAGAGTTTTTCCACACCTTCAACGAGCTTCACAAGGACGGAAGACAGATAGTTCTTACATCAGATAAACCGCCAAAGGACATAAAAACTCTCGAGGACAGAATAAGAACAAGGTTTGAGTGGGGACTTATCGCTGATATATCCACTCCGGACTTTGAAACAAGAATCGCAATAATAAGAAGAAAAGCAGAGCTTCTCAACCTGAATCTCCCCGACGAGGTTTCAGAGTTTATAGCAAACAGACTGAAAACAAACATCCGTCAGCTCGAAGGCGCAGTAAAAAAACTCAAAGCGTTAAAGCATCTCGCAGGAAGCCCTCCGACAATGGCAATGGCACAAAGCGTTATCAGGGATATTCTCAACGACGATCAGCCGATCCCGATAACTGTTGAAAAAATAATCGCCGAAGTAGCAAACGTATACGGAGTAACTCCGGATGACATACGCTCCAACAAGCGAGCAGCACAGATATCAAACGCAAGAAAAATAGCTATCTTCGTAGTAAGAGAGATAACCCAGATGTCCCTTGTTGCAATAGGAACAGAGTTCGGCGGAAGAGATCATTCTACTATAGTATATGCAATAAACAACGTAGAACACAATCTGAAAAAGGATGTAAGCCTTAAGGAAACAGTTGACGACATCATAAAAAATATCCGTGATAAAGGCAAATAAACATCCGGCCAACAGTTTCTCCACAAACATTTCAACACTCTGTTGAAAACCCGTTTAAAAATTTAAACACAACATTCTTCAGAAAATAGCTTGTCTTAAAGCTTTTCTTCGAAAGGATGTTAACAGCTTTCCAACAGACCCTCAACGGTTTTAACAGAAAAACCAGAAAAATCAATTGTGTAAAAACAATGTTTTCAAGAAAACTCTCAACAAATTTTCCAATTCAACTCCACAACATTCCACGCTCTCAACATCAACAAAAGTTTTCAAAAATCCCAAACAAAAAATCCACGGAGCATTGTTGATTAAAGAAACAAGAATCCATCAGAGGTTAACGTTCATTTCAACAACTCCACACCCCCTACTACTGCGACTGTTAACTTTTTTATTAATTATATTATTTATTTCGGAAGGTTAACGTCTTCATTTTTGAAAGAAAGGTCCGGTTTATAAAAAATGAAATTCATATGCAATAAGAACCGATTGCATGACGCAATAACAAATGTCTCAAAAGCAGTTGCTACAAAATCCAACATAGCAGCTCTTGAAGGAATGAAGCTTAAACTGACAGAAAACAATCTCGAGCTTACAGGCTTTGATCTTGAATTAGGTATCCGCACAAATCTGGAAGTTAACTCAGAAAGCTCAGGTGAATTAGTAATTAATTCACGACTGTTCAGTGAAATCATCAGAAAAATGTCTTCCGATGAAGTTACTGTTACTATTGACGAAAAACTGAACGTTAACATTACAGGCAACGATACAACATACGATATTTCTGCTATGCCTCCGGATGAATACCCTGCTTTTCCTGTTATTGACAATGAAAAATACTTCGAGATTCCTCAGTATATCCTCAAAAACATGATCGAGCACACAAACCACGCCGTATCAATAAACGACAGTAAGCCGATCCTGACAGGTGAGCTTTTTGATATTTATGACAATATCTTCCGTATGGTAGCAATTGACGGATTCAGACTCGCAGTCAGAACAGAACCTGCGCCGGGAGCAGAAGAGACAAGCTTTGTTGTTCCTTCAAAAACTCTTAACGAAATATCAAAACTTCTTGCTAAGGGTGATATGGCAAAGTCTTCCTCTGACGACTCCGGACAGGAACAGAACGATGCAAAAACAACTTCTGATGAAACCTGTAAAATATATACAAGTGCTAAGAACATAATATTTGAGATTTCCGGATATATTGTTGTTTCAAGACTTCTTGAAGGTGAATTTCACAATTATAAAGCAAGTCTTCCAAGTAGCTTTACAACAGAAGTTATTGTTAAAACAAAGGACTTTTCTGATAGTATTGAACGCTGTTCACTTCTTATCAACGAAAAGAACAAGCGTCCGGTAAGATGTATTTTTGACGGCGGAATACTCAGAATAGACTGCAAAACCAACATCGGAAAATTAAACGATTCTATCCCTGCAGAGGTTAACGGCCCGTCAATAGAGATAGGCTTCAACAACAAGTTTTTGCTTGATGCGCTGAAGGCGTGCGAAACGGACAAAATAAAAATCCAGCTTACTGCTCCTAACAGACCTGTAAAAATCATCCCGACTGTCGGCGAGAGCTTCATATATCTTCTCATGCCGATACAGCTCAAGAATTAACAGGAAGGTTCAAAAAAATGGAAAAAAATTCGATAGACATAAAAATAACCACAGAGTTCATAAAGCTTGATTCACTTCTGAAGTTTTCGGGTGCTGCCGAAACAGGAGGCATCGCAAAGGAAGCTGTTCAGAACGGCGAAGTGCTTTATAACGGAGAGGTATGTACTATGAGAGGCAAAAAAGTACGTCCCGGTGATACAGTCGAATATGAAGGCTGCATCATAAACGTACGTTAACAAGCCGGATATGTATATAAAAAGGATCACTATAAACGGCTTCAAAAACCTTAAGGACATTGACCTTGTGCCCGGAAAATCCTTTAATATTATTTTTGGAGATAACGCACAGGGCAAGACAAATCTGCTGGAAGCAATATGGATCTCAACAGGCTGCAGAAGCTTTCGCAGTTCAAAGGAAAAGGATTATATTTCTTTTGACGGTGATGAGCTTGACATAAAGATAATTTTTGAAGATGAGCTGAGAACTCAGGAAATAAGCTACCGTATGATCCGTAAAAACATGAAGAACAAGCTTATAACCCTTAACGGCGTGGTTCAGAAAAACAGCAGCAGGCTTTTTGAAAACTTCAAGTGCATAGCCTTTCTTCCGGAGGATACTGAGCTCATAAAGGGCACTCCGGAAAAAAGAAGAAGCTTCGTTGATCTGTGTTATTCTCAGCTTAAGCCGAAGTCCATGAGCTACATCAGAAAATACGATCAGCTTATAAACCAGCGGAACGCCGTTATAAAAAATATCATCATGGGTAAGGCAGACGAAGAAGAGCTTGATATATGGGACAGGCAGCTTGCAGTTGCAGGTTCGTATATTTCGTATATGAGAAATCATTATGTGATTAAGCTTAACAGATATTGTCAAGAATTATACAGTAAAATAGCCAACGGAAAAGAACTGCTTACAGTTTCGTATCAGTCAAATATTTTTCCGCAGGACTACAGTTATCCAGATGCTCCTGACACCACAATGTCAGAGCTTTACTACAACAAGCTTAAAAAAGGAATTCCGGATGATCTCAGGCTCGGTTATACACATACCGGAGTTGGGCGTGACGATATTTTACTGAAAATAAACGATCTGAGCGTAAAGGACTATGGCTCACAGGGACAGCGAAAAAGCACAGCACTCGTTATGAGACTTGCTCAGGCACAGATATACAGCGATGAAAAAAAAGAGTCTCCGGTTATACTGCTTGATGATGTTATGGGAGAGCTTGACGAGAACAGACAGAGATTTGTCTGTGGTATTATAGCTGATATGCAGGTTTTTATAACTACCTGCAATCACAGGGCTATAATCCATCAGTGTGACAATATTTTTGAAATGCATGGCGGAAAGCTGATAAACTGAGGCTTTTTCTGAAGAAAAAAGGGATTTTTTTATGTATATTCATCTCGGAAATGAAATTTCTATAAGCGACAAAGGGATTATCGGAATATTTGATATAGAAAATACTTCGCTCGGAAACGATACAAGACAGTTTTTAAAAAGAGCAACTGATGACGACAGTGTTGTTAACGTGTCGTTTGAAATGCCGAAAAGCTTTATCGTTTGCAATGAAAAGAACGCAGAAACCGTCTACATATCCCAGATATCGGCGGATACGCTTCTGAAACGGGCAAAAACAAGTATATAGCAGAAGGAGGATAAAAAGTTGGCTGAAAATGAAACTAATATTGAACTCGAGGCAATATCAAGACCTGAATCCGAGGAGTATACCGAAAACGAAATTCAGGTTCTTGAAGGTCTTGAGGCGGTAAGAAAACGTCCCGGTATGTATATCGGCTCAACAGGACCGAGAGGACTTCATCACCTTGTTTATGAGATTGTCGATAACGCTATCGATGAGGCTCTTGCAGGATTCTGCAGTGAAATAAAAGTAGATATACTCCCTGACAATATCATCAGAGTGTCAGATAACGGACGAGGAATACCTACAGGTATTCATCCGACAGAAGGAATATCTGCTGCGACTGTAGTATATACCATACTTCATGCCGGAGGAAAATTCGGCGGCGGCGGTTATTCTGTGTCAGGTGGTCTGCATGGTGTTGGTGCGTCTGTTGTTAACGCTCTTTCAGAGTGGCTGGAGATAACCATAAAGAACGGAAAAAATGTATTTTTCCAGCATTTTGACAGAGGTGCTTATGAAAAAGAGCTTGAAATAACAGGTGAAACAACAGAAACAGGTACCATGGTCTGCTTCAAGGCTGACAGTGAAATATTCAGCGAAACTACAGAATATGACTACGAAATTCTTCTGAAAAGACTGCGTGAGCAGGCGTTTCTTAACGCAGGTATCAAGATAATCATATCAGATCTCAGAGATGAAGAAAACATTCTCTCAGAGGTTCTTCACTATGAAGGCGGTATCAGACAGTTTATTGAGCATATCCACAAGACAAAGGGACTTGAGGTTCTTTCAGACGAGGTCATATATGTGTCCGGCGCGGATGATACAGCAACTGCTGAGATAGCTCTTCAGTACAACGACAGCTATAACGCTGTTATCCTTTCTTTTGCAAACAACATTCATACAATAGACGGCGGAACACACGAGACAGGCTTCAAGAACGCTCTTCTCAAGGTAATAAACGAATACGGAAAAAAATTCGGTCTTCTCAAGGACGGCGAGAAGCTCCTTGGTGACGATGTCAGAGAGGGTCTTACAGCCATCGTGTCTGTTCGTCTCAGAGAGTGTGAGTTTGAAGGACAGACCAAGGGCAGACTTGGAAATCCTTCAGTAAAGCCTTTTGTTGAGAATCTCGTAAACGAAAAGCTTATGGATTATCTTGAGGCAAATCCTGTAGTCGCAAGAACTATCTTTGACAAGAGTATAGCGGCTCTCAAGGCGAGAGAAGCAGCCAAGAAGGCACGTGAGCTCACAAGAAGAAAGAACGCTCTTGAGAGTGCTTCCCTGCCCGGAAAGCTTGCTGACTGTTCAGAAAGAGACACGGAGTTTACCGAGATATATATCGTCGAGGGAGACTCTGCGGGCGGTTCTGCCAAGGAAGGCCGTGACAGAAGATATCAGGCTATCCTTCCTCTCTGGGGAAAAATGCTCAACGTAGAAAAGTCAAGAATAGACAAGGTTTACGGAAACGAGAAGCTTATGCCTGTTGTTACTGCACTTGGCACAAGTATCGGAGAGGATTTTGATATAACCAAGCTGCGTTACGGAAAAGTAATAATAATGGCGGATGCCGACGTTGACGGTTCACATATCAGAACTCTGCTGCTGACATTCTTCTTCAGATTTATGAGACCTCTGATAACAAACGGCAACGTGTATATAGCACAGCCTCCTCTTTTCAGAGTTTCAAAAGGAAAGAAGTTCAAGTACGCTTTTTCTGATGCAGAAAGAGACAAATATATAGCAGAGTTTGAAGCTGACGGTGGAAAAGCCGATGTTCAGCGTTATAAGGGTCTTGGTGAAATGGACTCTGAGCAGCTCTGGGAAACAACTATGAATCCGGAAACAAGGACTATGATAAAAATCGAAATGGAGGACGCTATAAAAGCAGACGAGATATTTACTATCCTCATGGGTGACAAGGTTGCTCCGAGAAGAGAGTTTATCGAGAAGAACGCAAAATACGTTCAGAATCTCGATATCTGATCTGCCTGACAGCACCAAAAAAAGATATGGACGAAAAAACATTACTGTCAAAAGAATACAGCATAACGCTTCAGATGTTCGGAGATGCTTTTAAGGATTTTCAGAAAAAATTTGCATATCCGAAAAATATTCTGATGACGCTGGCTTTCGGTTTTATAGGAGCGTCTTATATTCCTCCGCTTATCAAGGACCCTTCAAATTCCATATGCGTTATGATAATAATCGTATGTGTTTTTCTTATAGCCGGAATATGGCTGAACACACTGATGATACGCAAAAACCTTATGAATTCAATAGAGGGTATACAGGGAGATAAGTACATAGCTTGTCTTTTTGAAAACGGTATGAGCATAAGTACTGTCGAAATATCTTCTGAAAGCAAAGAAAATACAGATGAAGCTCTGACGGAAGATGCTGTTCCGGAAAAAGACGAGGAAGATGATTTTTTTGCCGATAAGGAAGAGGAAAACGTACCTGCCGGAACGGTGAAAACAGTCATTGACTTTGTGAACGATGATGTTAAGATACTTGAAAAAAAGGATTATTATATCATCTATCTTGTAAAGAGAATGTTCTACGTTGTACCGAAAAATATTTTCAGTGCCGACGAAATAAAAATACTGACCGATAGCTTCAGAAAAGCTAAGTTTATAGAGGAAAGGAAATGATAAAAGGTGGATTTTGAATTAGCAAATGCCAACACGAAGATTATTCCGAGAAATATAGAAAACGAAATGGAAAAATCATTCCTTGACTATTCTATGTCGGTAATCGTCTCACGTGCACTGCCTGATGTAAGAGACGGACTCAAGCCTGTACACAGAAGAATCCTGTATACACTTCATGAAAACGGACTTACTCCTGACAAGGCATACAGAAAGTGTGCCGATACAGTCGGTGCTGTGCTTGGTCGTTATCATCCTCATGGTGACTCGTCAGTATATGACGCACTCGTAAGACTGGCACAGAAGTTTTCACTCAGGTATCCTCTTGTTGACGGTCACGGAAACTTCGGTAGCGTAGACGGAGACCCTCCGGCTGCTTACCGTTATACTGAAGCAAAGATGACAAAAATGGCCGTCGAAATGCTTACAGATATCAACAAGGAAACTATCCCCTACATGTCAAACTACGACGACAGACTTAAGGAACCGGTTGTACTTCCTTCAAGATTTCCGAATCTTCTCGTAAACGGTTCTGTAGGTATTGCGGTAGGTATGGCTACAAATATTCCTCCGCACAATCTCGGAGAAGTAATAGACGGTATAAACCTTGTTATAGATAACCCTGAATGTACGCTTGATGAGATAATGGAATTCATAAAGGCTCCTGACTTCCCTACCGGCGGTGTTATTATGGGCCGTGCCGGAATGAGAGCTGCATACAGTACAGGACGCGGAAAAATAACTCTAAGATCCGAAACAAGCATAGAAGAGATAAAAGGAAGAAACTGTATCATAGTAACAGAGATTCCTTATATGGTAAACAAAGCAAGGCTTATCGAAAACATAGCAAACCTTGTAAAAGAAAAAAGAGTTGAGGGTATACACACTATCAGGGATGAGTCTGACAGAGAAGGTATGAGAATCGTTATCGAGCTCAAGAAGGACGCTGTACCTCAGATAATACTCAACAAGCTCTACTCATATACTCAGCTTCAGGATACTGTTGGCGTAATTATGCTTGCTCTTGTAAACGGAGAGCCTAAGATACTCACTCTCAAGCAGATGCTTGAAAAATATATCGAGTTCCAGGTTGAGGTTATTACAAAGAGAACTCTTTTTGAGCTTCGTAAGGCGAAGGAAAGAGCTCATATACTTGAAGGTCTTGTTATTGCAGCAGATAATATCGATGAGGTTATCAGGATATGCCGCAGCTCGAAAAATATAACAGAGATAAAAGAAAGACTCTGTGAAAGATTCGGACTTACCGATATACAGGCTGAGGCTATCGCAAAAATGCAGCTCTATCAGCTTTCCAACATGGAAAGACAGAAGATACTTGATGAACTGGCTGCTCTCAATATCAAGATAGCAGAGTATGAAGCAATACTTGCTGATGAGTACAAGGTAAAGGAAATCATAAAGACAGAGCTTGCACAGATAAGAAAAAAATTCAGTGATGAGAGAAGAACCAAGATAGAAAACGTCAGCGGTGAAGTTGATATCGAGGATCTTATCCCTGTAGAGGACTGTGTACTTACGTATACAAACATAGGATATATCAAGCGTATGGCACTTGACGCATACAAGACGCAGAAGCGCGGCGGAAAAGGCGTCATAGGCATGAAACAGCGTGAGGAGGATGTGGTAAACGAAATGTTCGTTGCCTCCACACACGACAATATCCTCTTTATCACAACAAAGGGAATCATGTATAAGCTCAAGTGCTATGAGATACCTGAAGGCTCGAAGGCTTCAAGAGGTCTTAACGCTGTAAACCTTCTTCCTCTTCAGGAAGATGAAAAGATAGCGGCTATGATAAAGACCGAGGACTTTGACGAAGGAAAATACCTCATACTCGTTACAAAGAACGGTAAGATAAAGCGTACGAAGCTTTCTGCTTACAAGAACGTCCGCAAGAACGGACTTATTGCAATAGGTCTTGATGAAGGCGACGAGATAGCAGGAGTACGTATGACAGACGGCAGCGCACATCTTCTTATCGCAACAAGAAACGGTTTTGCTATACGCATAGATGAGACTACTGTACGTCCGCTTTCAAGAGCGGCTCATGGTGTAAAGGCGATAAAGCTCCGTGAGGGTGACTATGTTGTTTCAATAGCAAGAGTCCGTGAGGGTGCTACTGTTCTCACCGTATCAGACAAGGGTCTTGGAAGAAGAGCAGAGCTTTCATCCTACCGTATTCAGAACAGAGGCGGATATGGTCTGCTTAACTACAAGGTTTCTGATGAAAAGGGATATGTATGCGGAATCAAGGTCGTTGATGAAACAGACGATATCATTCTTATCTCACTTGATGGTGTAGTTATCAGAATAAGAACAAGTGATATCAGGATAATGGGACGTTATGCAACAGGCGTAAAGGTAATGAGGGTCACAGGCGATGACAGAGTAGTTACGTTTACACGTGCAGAGCATGACGAATCTGCAGAGATAGAGGCTGTGGAAACACTTTCCGATGAGGAGGTTCTTGCAGAAGAGCAGAGAGCTTCTGAAGAGGAAAAAAACGAAGTTATCGAAGAAGAAACCGATCCCGATGACACTGACGAAGCTCAGGATTAAACGGAGTTTCTGATTAAAAACAAAAATCGTACACAAAGCTTATAAAAAGTTTTTGTGTACGATTTTTTTTGTTTTAGCGGTGTTTTCATAAAAATATCCCGCATTTGTTGTGTCAGGAGATAATATAATAAACTATCCCGTAAACAAAAGCCGCCGCAGTTCCGTACAGGATCACAGGGCCTGCTATTGTGAATAGTTTTGCACCTACGCCGAGAACGAAGCCTTCTGTTTTGGATTCGAGTGCAGGAGAAACGACTGCGTTTGCAAAGCCTGTTATGGGGACGAGTGTTCCCGCTCCTGCATGCTTTGCAAGCTTTTCATAAAGTCCTGTACCGGTGAGGACTGCACTCAGGAAAACAAGTATTACAGAGGTCCATATGCCTGATATATCCTTATCAAAGCCCATGTTCTTAAAAGTGTTTGTGATAATCTGTCCAAGGACGCATATTAGTCCTCCTACTGCAAAGGCTACCGGTATGTTTATATAGCTTTTTGATTTTGGTGATGCCTCTGCTGCCATACGGTTATATTGTTTTGGAGTGATGTTCATACAGATCTTTTCCTTTCTGGAAAATATAGTAAACGAAAAATTATTTGTCGTTTACTATGTATTATCTGCATTTTTTTTTAAATAACAGTAAGCATAGAAAAAAATTTTTTTCGCTGTTATGAAAGCTCTAAAACTACTATTTCGGAAGGGTTGAACAGTCTGAATTTTCCGAGACCGCAGGAAACTATCATGGAGGAATTTTTTCGTTTGTAAAGACCGGAAAAGTACTTCGGAAAGAACTTTCGTTCCGGAGAAAGAAGTCCGCCGATAAAAGGAAGCTTGATACAGCCTCCGTGTATATGTCCCGACAGGATTATATCACTGCCGTAGTCCGAATACGCTTCAAAAAAAACAGGATTGTGAGCAAGCATAATGTTTATACAGTTTTTTTGCGGTTCTGTCTTGAGAAGCGCTTTTACTTCAGCAGCACTGATACTGCGGAGATTCTTGTAGCGTCCGTCTTTTTTGTAGCACTCGTCATATATCGTAAGTCCGGAAAGCTGTATCAAAAGGTTTTCGTTTTCTATCCTTACGGTTTTGTTGTCAAGAAGTATGCCAAGCCCGAGTGCGTATTCTGTAAGCTCCTTATAGATTACGGGGTTTGTTGTTTTCGTATCTGTTTCGTGGTTTCCCAGTGAGTAATATACCGGAAATACGTCTGAAAGCCTTTTTAAAAGGCTTTTTATTACTTCAAGGCTCTGAGTCGAGCGGCTGATCATATCCCCTGTTATAAAAACAGCATCCGGTCTGAGTGAACAGATCTTTTCAAAAAGCTCTGAATTGTCCTCGCCGAACTGTTTTTTATGGAGATCTGAAAGATGTACTATTCTGAATCCGGCGTTATTTTTGATCTTACCGGTTTTTATACTGAAAAAACTGACTTTCATATTATCACCGCTTTCTTTTTTGTTTTTATATGATACCATAAATTTTATTTAAAAGCAAATACTGAAAAATTTGAAAAAACACTTTAAAACTCGAAAAATAAATGTTATAATAAAAGTTGATTTAAAATATTTTTTTAAAGAGGTAAGTAAATGAATTATTCTTTGGGAATAGACGTAGGTTCTACTACTGTTAAGACTGTAATAACGGATGAAAACAAAACGATAGTTTATTCAAAATATCAGAGACATTTTTCCAAAGTAAGAGAAACTGTTTCGGAACAGATAAAAATAATAAAAGAAAAATACCCTGACGCAGCCTTCAGACTTGCAGTTACAGGTTCAGCAGGTCTCGGACTTGCAAACGCTGCAGATCTCCCTTTTGTTCAGGAGGTAAACGCTGCTTTTATAGCAGTTAAAGAGAGCTATCCGGATACTGATGCAGTAATAGAGCTCGGTGGCGAGGACGCAAAGATAATTTTTCTCACAGGCGGAGTTGAACAGCGAATGAACGGTTCCTGTGCAGGAGGTACGGGTGCTTTTATAGACCAGATGGCAACTCTTCTCGGAATAACTACTGACGAGCTTGACAAGCTTGCACTGAGCGCTCAGAAGGTGTATCCTATCGCTTCAAGATGCGGTGTGTTTGCAAAGTCAGATATCCAGCCTCTTCTCAATCAGGGAGCAAAGCGTGAGGACATAGCCGCAAGTATATTTCAGGCTGTTGTGGACCAGACTGTTGCAGGACTTTCACAGGGCAGAAAAATAAGCGGAAACGTACTTTTTCTCGGAGGACCGCTTTTCTTCCAGAAGGGACTCAGAAACGCTTTTGTAAAAACTCTGTCTCTTGATGACAGGACAGCTTGTTTTCCGGAAGAAGCACCTGTTTTTGTAGCCTTTGGTTCAGCACTTTTTGCCGAAAAAAGCGAGAGCGGACGTCTTACCGCGGACGAAATAATAAACCGTATAGAAAACGCAAAGACAACTGAGAACGTTGTAACCGGTGAAAGACTTTTTGTAAACAGAGCAGAGTACGAAAAGTTTATAGAGCGTCACATTCAGAACGATCTTAAGTACGAAAGCATAGAGAGCTATACGGGAGACGCATATCTCGGAATAGACGCGGGTTCTACGACAACAAAGATCGCTCTTATCACTCCTGAGGGAAAGCTTCTTTATCAGTACTATGCATCAAACAAGGGGCAGCCGCTTGACAGGATATCCAAAAAACTCGGAGAGATATACAGGCTTTCAGGAGACCGTATAAAAATAGCCGGTTCAGCAGTAACAGGCTATGGTGAAGAGCTTATAAAGGCAGGTCTGCATATAGATCACGGTATTGTTGAAACAGTTGCTCACTATAAGGCAGCGGCATTTTTCTGTCCTGATGTTGATTTTATAATAGATATCGGCGGTCAGGATATCAAGTGCTTCAAGATAAAAAACGGTGCTATTGACAGTATAATGTTAAACGAGGCATGCTCATCGGGATGCGGTTCGTTTATACAGACATTTGCGCAGGCACTCGGATATGATATTGCACGTTTTTCAAACCTTGGTCTGTTTGCAGAAAATCCGGTAGATCTCGGTTCAAGATGTACCGTGTTTATGAACAGCAGTGTAAAGCAGGCTCAGAAGGACGGAGCAACAGTTGAGGATATATCAGCAGGACTTTCCTCTTCGATAATCAAAAACGCCATATACAAGGTTATAAGAGCCAAGTCCCCTTCGGATCTTGGTGAAAACATAGTAGTTCAGGGCGGTACCTTCTTAAACGATGCAGTTCTTCGTTCGTTTGAAAAGGAACTCGGAAGAAATGTAACACGTCCTGCTATAGCAGGGCTTATGGGTGCCTTCGGAGCAGCGCTCTATGCGAAGGAAAATACACACGGCGGCTCCTCGATAATAGGAAGCAGTGAAATAGAAAGCTTTTCATATAAGTCAAAGGCGTTTCAGTGCGGCGGCTGTACTGCAAAGTGCAATCTTAACATGGTCACATTTGCCAACGGAGAAAAGCATATTTCGGGAAACAAGTGTGAAAAGGGTGCAGGAAAGAAACGTACAACTGACGATATATGTCTTTATGAGTATAAGCATGATCTTATTATGAAAACCTCCTTAAAGCCTGCGGGAGCTCCAAAAGCAAAAATAGGCATACCTATGGTTTTAAGTTATTTTGAACAGCTTCCTCTCTGGGCTAAGTTCTTTACTTCACTGGGCTTTGAAGTGATTATTTCTGATGAAAGCTCAAGAGATATGTACTATAAGGGACAGCAGACTATTCCGTCAGATACGGTATGTTATCCTGCAAAGCTTGTTCACGGACATATTTCCGATCTTCTCGAAAAAAATATTGATTTTATTTTTTATCCGTGTATGAGCTACAACATTGAAGAGCCGGAAACAGACAATCACTACAACTGTCCTGTGGTAGCATATTATCCTGAGCTTCTCAAGGCAAATATTCCGGAGCTTAACGACAGTAACTTCAAAAATCCATACATTGATCCTAACAGAAAAGAACACGTTGCGGCTGTTATGGCTGATTTACTTAAGGAGTACGGTATTTCCCGCAAGCAGACTCTCGCGGCTCTCGAAAGCGGTTTTGAGGCTCTTATGAAATTCCGTAAGGATGTTTCTTCAGAAGCTCTCAGAATAATCGCAAGAGCCCGTGAGGAAGGAAAAAAGATAATAGTTCTTGCCGGAAGACCATATCATATAGACAAGGAAATAAACCACGGTATAAACAAGCTTATAACAAGTCTCGGCATGGCAGTAGTCACAGAGGACAGTATATGCGAGCTCGGAAATATGCCTGACCTTGATGTACTCAATCAGTGGACTTACCATTCAAGAATGTACAGGGCTGCCGAGTATGTTACCAGAAACGATGATATGCAGCTTGTTCAGCTTGTATCATTCGGCTGTGGCATAGACGCTGTAACTACAGATGAGGTAAGAGCTATTCTTGAAAAAAGAGGCAAGCTGTACACACAGCTTAAGATAGACGAGATAAGCAATCTCGGAGCGGCAAAAATAAGACTCAGAAGCCTTATGGCAGCATCCGAATAAACTAAGGAGTGAGCAAATTGGCAAAGTACCCTATTTTTACTGATGATATGAAGGCAACGCATACTATTCTCGTCCCTGATATGCTGCCTATACACTTCAGTCTCATCATAAGTATTCTTCGCAGCAGCGGCTACAAAATGGAGCTTCTGCGTACATCTACACAGACGGTTATAGACGAAGGCCTGAAAAACGTTCATAACGATACATGCTACCCTGCCCTGCTTGTTATAGGTCAGTTTATGGAGGCATTAAACAGCGGCAAATATGATCCTGATAAAACAGCTCTTATGCTCACTCAGACCGGAGGCGGATGCCGTGCTTCAAACTATATCCATCTTCTCAGAAAAGCTCTGAAGGAAAAGTATCCTCAGGTTCCTGTTATATCACTGAACTTCAGCGGACTCGAAAAGGAAGGCGGCTTCAAGCTGAATGCTCCTATAATCATGAAGCTTCTGTATGCCGTTCTTTACGGAGATATCCTGATGCTTCTCTATAATCAGTGCAGACCGTATGAGCTTATTCCCGGCGAATCCGACAAGGTACTTAAGAAGTGGGAAAATATTCTTAACGAAAACTTTTCAGGCAACAAGTTTATGGGTACTGCGAAGAACTACAAGCTCATACTCGATGATTTTGCAAAAATAAAACGAAGCAAGAAGAAAAAAATAAAAGTAGGAATAGTAGGAGAAATATACGTAAAATATTCTCCTCTTGCCAACAATCATCTTGAAGATTTTCTTATAAGCGAGGGCTGTGAGCCGGTTGTTCCGTCACTTCTTGATTTTGTGCTTTACTGTGCAGTAAATACAGTAAACGACGGCAGGATATACGGCTTCAAGAACAAGACAACAAGGCTTTTTAAGATAGGCTATGACGTTATCTATGCAAAACAGAAGCAGATGATAAGCATAATAAAAAAACATGGTGTTTTTGAACCGCCTCATGATTTTGAGCATCTGAGAAGTGAGTGCGACAAGTATATACATCAGGGCGTAAAAATGGGCGAAGGCTGGCTTATTCCTGCCGAAATGGCAGCTCTTGCCGCATCCGGTACAGAGAATATCATATGTGCACAGCCTTTTGGATGTCTTCCGAATCACATAGTTGCAAAGGGAATGGCAAGAGTAATAAAACAGGCGTTCCCCGACGCAAATATAGTAGCTATAGACTATGATCCGGGTGCTACCAAGGTAAACCAGGAAAACAGAATAAAGCTTATGCTCGCAAATGCAAGAAGGTAATATTACGGTGAAAAAAATATTTTTTCGTTCACTGTAATCTCCCCGGCATATCTGCTGACTATGAAGGCTGCGTGCATATAGGCTGATGGTAAACGACAGGTTTATTTGTCGTTTACTATAAAAAAAAGCTACTGTCTGTGAGTTCTTCATAATATGATTATTTTTCATCATATTATGAAGAAAAGACAGCAGCTTTTTTCTTATATTTATGTCAGATTAAAAAAGATCGTGATTAATAATGAAGAGGCAAAACTATGTATAGTTTGACAACACCACAGCATAACATATGGAATCTGCAGAAAACGTTCGGGAATACAAGCATATCAAACTTGTGCGGAGCAGTTTTTTTCGGAAGAAAAATTGATGCTGATTTTTCAAGGAAGGCACTGAACAGATTCATAGAGCTGCAGGCAGGAATGAGGATGCAGTTTGATGAGATAAACGGTGAAGTATGTCAGTATACGGAAGAATATACTGATAAAAATTACACTTTTATTCAGTTTAAAAGCAAAGAAGAATTTGAAACATATGCTAAGAGCTTTGCGTTGACGCCATTTGAAATGAAAAACTCTTCTATGTATCGTTTTGTTATTTTTGAACTGAATGGAGAATCAGGGATCCTGTCGTGCCTGAGTCATCTGATTTCAGATGCCTGGACATTCAGCCTGCTTGCAAAAGGAGTATATAATTTAATTCTTGAATTTGAAAAAGGTACATTATCCGAAAATCAGATGTATGATTATGCTGAATTTGTAAATTCAGAAAAGGAATATCTCGATTCTGAAAGATTCAGAAAAGATGAAGTTTACTGGAACGAAGTATACTCTGACAAACCTGAAAGCAGTCCGGTTAAGATGAAAAATACATCTGCTGCAGTACCAAAGGCCCGGAGGTTCACAAAGCTTTTATCCCCTGAACAAACTGCGAAAATAAATACATACTGCAATGAAAGCAGGATTTCACAGGCAGTACTTTTTGAAACAGCGGTATTGGTATATCTGTCGAAGATAAATCCCGAAAACAAATATATCACAATCGGTGTTCCGGTGCTGAACCGTAAGAACAAAAGAGAAAAATCAACAGTAGGTATGTTTATTTCAACAATACCGCTTACTATTGATATCAGTGCCGGAGATACAGCTTATGAGTTAATCAGAAGGATAACCGATACGCACAGCAGGTTGTTCAGACATCAGAAATACCCTTACAGCAGGATCGTTTCACAGGTTCGTCAGAAGCATCAGTTTGAAGGAAGCATGTATGATGTAGTTGTAAGCTTTCAGAATGCGAAAACAGACGAAGATATAAAAACCCGGTGGTTTTCAAATGGCTACAGCGAAATTCCGTTTTCTCTGCATATTGACAATCGTGACAGTGCGGAGAGCTATACGTTGAATGCTGATTATCAGACAGAAGTATTTCCTGATTCAGAAGAAATCTCTATGCTGACCGACAGATTAATGCTGATAATCGATCAGATTATAGAAAATCATAATATTACTGTTTGTGATATCGATATTATTCCGGAGGAAGAATATCAGAAGGTTGTCCTGGCTTTTAATGACACATCCTCAGAATCAAAAAGGGATAAGTGTATTCATGAGCTGTTCAGTGAGCAGGCAATGAAAACTCCCGGGAAAACAGCACTTGTTTTTGAGGATAAGAGGCTTACCTACAAGCAGCTTGATGAGATGTCAGATTCTCTTGCGCATTATCTGCGTGAGGAAAAAGGAATCAGACAAAATGATATTGTACCGATTATTTCAAAAAGAAGCCGGCACTTCGTAACTGCGATGCTCGGTGTTATGAAAGCAGGCGGTGCATACATGCCTGTAGATCCGTCATATCCGTCAGACAGAATAGAATATATGCTCAAGGAAGCAGGTGCAAAGGTAGCGCTTGTATGCGGATATACAGGAAACCTTCCGGTTGAGGCTATCTGTCTTGAGGCTTTTGATTACAATAGCTTCTGTAAAGCTGTCACAAACATAAACTATCCGGATGATAAATGCTACGTTCTGTTTACTTCTGGTTCAACGGGCAAGCCTAAAGCTGTAATGATTTCTCATAACAATCTGAGCAACTTCGTTGATAAAAATAATCAGAGCAATGTTTATCAGCGGGATATGGTAAATTTATGCAATACAGTTCTGGCGTTGACAACATTTTCGTTTGATATATCAGTCTTTGAGATTTTTCTGTCTCTTATCAATGGACTCAGGGTTGTTCTGTCTGATGAAGAAGAAAATCTGTCAGCTGAATTGTTGGCGAAGCTAATTATAGAAAATGACATTGATGTTGTTCACAGCACACCAACAAAATTTCTTACGTTTCTGAATAATGAAAATTTTCAGAAGGCCGTAAGGAAGCTTAAGGTGCTTATGATTGGCGCAGAGGTATTTACAGGTGAGATATATAACACTATCTCGAAGTATACAAACGCAATAATTTATAACGGCTATGGACCAACTGAAACAACGATAGGTGCTTCGTTTAAAAAAATTACAGATAAAACAGATATTACAATCGGCAGACCGATTGCAAACACACAGATATATATACTCGATAAGTACAAAAAGCCTTTACCTGTCGGAATTGCAGGCGAGCTGTGTATTTCGGGTGACGGAGTCGGAAAGGGCTATCTTAACATACCTGAGCTCACAGCAGAAAGTTTTATCAAAAATCCTTTTTATGACGAAAAAACAAATCCGACAGCAGGAAAAATCATGTACTGTACAGGTGATCTTGCACGCTGGAGGGCAGACGGAGAAATCGAGTATCTCGGCAGAATTGACTCACAGGTCAAGATTCGCGGTTTAAGAATTGAGCCCGAAGAAATCGAAAGCGTTATGAGTACGTTTGACGGAATAAACATGACAGCTGTTACGGACAAGCGTGATGAAAACAACCGGCAGTATCTTGTAGGTTACTACACAGCAAAAACAAAGATAGATGAAAAGTTATTGCGTCAGCACTTATCAGCAAAACTGCCTAAGTACATGATACCGAACTATTTTGTTCATCTGAGTGAAGTGCCTCTGACCTCAAGCGGTAAGACGGACAGAAAAAATCTTCCTGTGCCTGATTTTACTGTATCAAAAGAAGAATATGCTGCTCCTGAAACTGAAACGGAGATAAGACTTTCAAAGCTCTGGAGTACACTTATGAAGCTTGAAAAAGTCGGAAGGTACGATGATTTTTATGAGCTTGGCGGTGACAGCCTTATGGCGATCACACTGCTTGGCTATATCGAAAACGAGTTTAATGTCAATGTCTCAATGAAGGATATTCTTGAAAATTCTGTGCTTGAAAATCTTGCAGAATGCATTGAAAAATCCGGAAAGAAACCGGGTAAAATTACCTCAGCAGGCGTAAACAAATATTCACTTCTTCCGCAGCAAAAGGCAATTTATGCTGTGTGCAGTAAAAAAAACCACACTCTGACCTATAATATGCCGGCACGTATTTTTATCCCTCCGGACACAGACAGGGATAAAATCAAGGCCTGCTTTGAAAAAATCATTAAAAAGTACAGTTCCTTGCGTACATATATTTCAGCAGAAGCCGGGAATATTTTCGGTATCATCAATGAAAATGCAGAGCTTGTTTTTGAAGAATATACTGATGAAAACTATATGGATTTTGTACGTCCGTTTGATTTGTCACAGGCGCCGCTTATGCGTATCGGCTTTACAGAAACCTCAATGCTGTTTGATCTGCACCATATTGTCGCAGATGGTGAATCTCTGAATATTATTCTGAGTGACCTTGCAAAGCTGTATATCGGAACAGAAACAGCTTCAGAAAAAATCAGGTATGCAGATTATGCGGAATATTTTAAAAGCATTGATTTTTCCGGGCATAAAGCGTTTTACAGGAGTATGTTAAAATATGATCCTGAGCCGATAGTACTGCCGGAAAAGAAAAATAAGACAGACTCTGAGGGTGTTTCAAAAATCTACAGCATCAGCAAGGCTGTTTTTGAAAACGCAAAAAGATACGCACACAAAAACGGACTTACCGATACAATGCTGTTTCTCGGTGCATTCGGAATACTTCTTTCAAAATATACAGCAAAACCTGAAGTTCTCACAAGCGTTATGCTGACAAACCGTACTCATAAGGAAACACAGGATATTGTCGGAATGTTTGTAAATACGCTTCCGGTGTTTATGAATGCATCCGGTAAAACGTCAGAGTTTTTTGAAGTGCTCAGAGATACCCTGCTTAATATGTTTGAGTATCAGGAGCTGCCGTTTACAGAGATTGCAGAGGATACAGGAATGACGGACAAATCTGTCATAAACACCTCTTTTGTGTATCAGGCGGACGGCGAAAAGAAGCTGTATATGGGTGAAACAGAGCTTGTTCCTGAGTTTATTGATACTCACACATCAAAGTTTGATATTACATTTGAGATGACTCCGATTGAAAACGGTTGTGCTGTAAGAATTGAATACAACAGCGGAAAGTATGAGGAAATACTGATAAACAAGCTCTTTGAAGCATATACTCTGATACTTGAACAGCTTGAAACGGAGAATATTTCTGATATATTTATTCTTGATGATGAGGAATACAAGAAGGTGATCTTTGATTTTAATGATACAGACGTTGATCATCCTGATGAAAAATGTATTCATGAGCTTTTTAAGGAACAGGCAGCAAAAACACCTGACAAAACAGCTCTTGTGTTTGAGGACAGGCAGTTTACATATAAGCATCTTGATAAAATGTCTGATTCCCTTGCGAATTATCTGCGTAATGAAAAGGATATAATGCCAAACGATATTGTGCCGGTTATCGCCAAAAGAAGCTGGCATATCATCGTAGCTATGCTTGGTATATTAAAAGCCGGCGGTGCATATATGCCTGTTGATCCGTCATATCCTCAGGAAAGAATTCTGTTTATGCTTGAAGAGGCTGATGCAAAGACTGCTTTAACCTTCGGCTATGAGGAAAAAATCATAACAGACACAACAGCACTTGAAACCTTTGACTACAGTAAAAATACATATTCTTTGGAAAACTGCAATACACCGGATGATCTGTGTTATCTCATTACAACATCCGGATCTACAGGCAAACCTAAAGCGACGATGCAGACTCATTTTGCTGTAAGAAATTATGCAGATAAAAATTCGAAAAATATAGTTTTTAAAAACATACTCGATAAAGGACAGGAGAGTATTGTTTCGGTCACAAATTTTGTGTTTGATATTTTTGTAACTGAAAGCATAGTGCCTGTTTTACATGGCTTGACCGTTTATTTTACAAATGACGACGAAGCAGCTTCACAGAATAAGCTTGCTTTATTAATTGAAAACAATCAGATTGACATAATGCAGACAACGCCCACAAAAATGCGCGGATATATGCTTGACAAAAATAATCTTGATTATCTTAAGAAACTGAAAACTATTATTCTTGGCGGTGAAGCGTTACCGGCTGATCTGTATGAGGAATTATCAGGCTGTACAGAAGCAGAGATTTATAATATTTATGGTCCTGCAGAAACAACAGTCTGGTCAACAAATTCTTATGTAAATAACATTGATATTACCATCGGCAGACCTATTGCAAACACTCAGGTCTATATTCT
Source organism: Ruminococcus sp. (assembly GCA_015066815.1). GTDB lineage: Bacteria > Bacillota > Clostridia > Oscillospirales > Ruminococcaceae > HUN007. The sequence continues at coordinate 17,526 of SVNR01000005.1, read as the reverse complement.
CGATCAGCATAAAAACCCCCTCCCTGTCGGCGTTGCGGGTGAGTTATGTATTTCCGGAGCCGGTGTCGGAAAGGGGTATCTGAACAGACCTGAGCTTACAGCCAAAAAGTTTATTCAGAATCCGTTCTATGACGAAAAATTAAATCCGTCATCAGGCAAAATTATGTACTGCACAGGAGACCTTGCACGTTGGAGAGCTGACGGACATATCGAGTATCTCGGCAGAATTGATACACAGGTAAAAATCCGCGGACTTCGTATCGAGCTTGGCGAAATAGAAAGTATTATGAGTGCGTTTGACGGTATAAACATGACGGCTGTTACAGATAAGCGTGACGAAAAAAACAGGCAGTATCTTGTCGGATATTACACAGCTAAAACAGAAATTGATGAAAAATCATTACGTCAGTATTTATCGGCAAAGCTTCCGAAATATATGGTTCCGGGCTACTTTGTGCACCTTGATAAAATTCCGGTGACAGCAAGCGGAAAGACGGACAGAAGGAATCTGCCGCTGCCTGATTTTACAGTATCACATCAGGAATATATCGCACCTGCAGCTGAGACAGAGATCAAGCTTTGCAACATACTTGCACAGCTGTTTGAAGTTGAAAAAACCGGTGTTACAGATGATTTCTTTGATATAGGCGGAGATAGTCTGAGAGCTATCGAATATGTATCAGCGGCGCATAATGAAGGAATATACTTTAGTCTTCAGAATGTGTTTGATTATCCGACAGTCAGAGAGTTATGTGAATTCATTCAGAATAGTAAAAGAGAAAAAATATCTTTTGCAGATTATGATTTTTCAAAGATTTCTTCTGTGCTTGAAAAGAACAGGACTGAGCTTATAACAGAGCCGGAAAAAACAGAAGTCGGCAATCTTCTTCTTGCAGGCGCAACGGGCTATCTTGGTATTCATATACTTTCTGATTTTCTTGAAAATGATACAGGCACGGCCTATTGTCTTGTGCGTGGAAACAATACTGATGACAGTAAAAAACGTCTTGATGAGCTGCTTGAGTTTTACTTTGATGATAAGTATCTTAATAACAGGCGTATAGAAGTTATCTGCGCAGATCTTCAGAAAGAAAAATTCGGCTTGTCTGATGATGAATATGAAAAGCTTGGCCGCTCTGTAAGTACTGTTGTAAATTCAGCGGCAAGCGTAAAGCATTATGGTTTATATACATATTTTTATGATACAAATGTAAAAACGACAAAACAGCTTATAGAGTTCTGTAAAAAATCAGATGCAAGACTTATACATATTTCGACGCTCAGTGTTTCGGGTAACTCTTTTGCAGATGAGTTTGACGGTTACGTAAGCGAAACTGTAAAGCATTTTTCAGAAAGCAGTCTGTATATAGGACAGCCGCTTGAAAATGTGTATTCACGCAGTAAGTTTATAGCTGAGCTTGAAGTACTTGAAGCTGTTGCAGACGGTTTGCAGGCAAATATCATGAGAATGGGTAATCTCACAAATCGTTTTTCAGATGGTTTATTCCAGAAAAATCATGAATCAAATGCATTTTTGAAAAGAGTACGTTCGGTTCTTGAGCTTGGCATGATACCTGATTATCTTATGGATTTATATGCAGAGTTTACTCCTGTTGATGAAGCTGCACAAGCAGTGATGACTATTGCAAGAAGCTTTGACAGCAGGAAGACAGTTTTCCATATAAACAGTGTAAAAGTCGTGTATATGTTTAAGCTCTATGATCATCTCACAAAGCTCGGCATTAAGCTCAGGATCGTAAGCGGTGAAACGTTTGGCAAGGCACTCAGGTCTGCTGCAGTGCAAAGTGATATGGAGCATATTTTTGAAACGTTTATCAATGATATGGATGAAAACGAAAAGCTAAGCTATGACAGCAATATTCGTATTGAAAATGATTTTACGGTTGAGTATCTTAAGAAGCTTGGCTTTGAATGGAGTGACATTGATTTTTCATATCTGAAAAAATACATTGAGTATTTCAGAAAGACAGGCTATCTGGAGGTATAAGTGACAGAAATATAGTAAACGAAAAATATTTTTTTGAGTTCACTATAAATATCCATCTTTAAAATTTAATCTAATTTTGTCGATTTTGTTGACTATCGTTTTTTTTTGTGATAAAATATGTATATATCATAGAGAAATCGCGAGGGGAGTGACTTGTGAAGAACACAATTTGATATGTTAGAAAAATACAAAAAAAAATACAGAGAAAAATATCGCATGCCCGACGAATTTTCCGAAGAAGTAGCTGAACAGAACTTCAGGTATCTTAAGGTTGCTCTGATACCGCTCTTTATTTTTTCGTTCATATGCTGTGTTATTTATCTGCTGTGCTATGTGACAGGAGCACAACTCATGACCTGTGTTGCAATGAGCGGAGCGGACTGCTTTTATTATGCTACGCTTGCCACTTATTGTTTGTTTGCTCTTTTGTATATCAGAAAAATAACAAAGGATAAACTTCCGAAGCTTCACAAAAACATTGCTGCTTATACTACGTTTTCTTTTATGTTCTGTGAATGTATATTTCTGTGTTACGGAAGTCATCATCCGATAAACGCATATATGGTTTTTACATGTGTTTCAATGATTACTATTCTGGTGTTTCATATATGCCCGGTAAGTATAGCTCTTCTTCAGACGGCTACTATGCTGATAATGTCTCCGGTAATAAAATCAACCTACGGAACTCCTGTACTGTTTAATGCATATACTTTTCTGATACTTAACTTCTTTATGGTTTTTTCGAGAACCAGTTCATATATTAAAGATATAAAAAGATCAAAGGATCTTGAGGAAAGAAACAAAACGCTCGCATCCGGCATAATAGCTGAAAAGGAGCAGAAGATACAAAACCTCAATATTATCGTAAGAGGTATGGCTTCAGTTATCGAGACCCGTGATAATGACACAGGAAATCATATTCAGCGTACAAGCGAATACGTAAAAATGATAGCTGTACATCTCAGAGAAACCGGACACTATACAGATGAGATAACAGACGGATTTATTGATATGCTCGAAAGAGCGGCACCTATGCACGATATCGGAAAGATAGCTATTCCGGACAGCATACTGAGAAAACCGGGAAAGCTTACACCTGAGGAGTTTGATATAATAAAAACCCATACTACCGAAGGCGAAAAGATGACAAGGAAAATCTTTGGAAAGCTTCAGCTTGAAAGACCCGAATACCGTGATATTATAACAAACGTTGTTATCGGACATCATGAAAAATGGGACGGAAGCGGTTACCCGAAAAGCCTTGCCGGAGAAGAAATACCTCTGTGCGCAAGGATAATGGCAGCAGCCGATGTTTTTGACGCACTGGTTTCAAAGCGTTGCTACAAAGATGCGTTTCCTGTTGAAGAAGCACTGGAAATCATAAAAAAAGATTCCGGAAAACACTTCGATCCTGTTATTGCAAATGCAGTTATAGAGTTAAAGGAAAAGTTAAGCGAAAAGCTTTCATGCGAATTTGAATCATAAAAAATTACTGCCGGATTTTTTCGGCAGTTTTTTTGTAAAAATATTGATTTTTGAGTCGGCAATGTGATATAATAACTTATGTTTATAAAAATATACATACAAAAGAAAAGGAGATATTTTAATTATGAAAATCAAAAAAGTTGGTTCTATGTCTATAGTTTTGGTAGTGTTTCTGTTGGTTGGGCTTGTTTTATCAGTAATAGGAATAGTACAGTTCAAACAACACATAGACTTTAACAAGACTATGCCGGAGACAGAGGCGATCATAACGGAGATCAAGAGCCACAGAAGTTATTCTAACGGCAAATCCAAAAAATATCATGATGTCTATATATCCTACAGAACCGAAGACGGAGATAAGGAAAAAGCAAAGCTTAATTATTATACATCATCCATGAACGAAGGAGATGTAGTAAAGATACACTATAACCCTGATCGTCCGGGAGAGATAAAAACCAAAAAGTATACTACAGAGATAGTTATGGTTCTCATCGGAGTAGTTTTTACTGCTCTCGGAGTCGGATTTACAGTAGGTGCAGTTAAAAAATCAAACAGAAAAAAGTTTCTTAAAAAAGAAGGTATAGTAAGTCAGGCGCTTATAACAGGATATGACTTTGACACAAGTCTTGAGGTAAATGGCAATAATCCGCTTATGCTAATATGCGAAATAAAAGACGAATATACCGGTGCAGTACACAGATATTATTCAGAATCATCGTTTGACGATCTTACACTGTATATAAACTCATATGTTACAGTATACGTAAATCCGTCAGACCCTGACGAGGGATATGTGGACCTTGATTCACTTACTGAGAACGTGCAGCTCAAAGAAGGAATATAAACAAAAAACGCAGAGTCAGATTTTTATGACTCTGCGTTTTTCTTTTAACCTATTTTTATAATTGCTGTAACAGTCCGGTGTGCTGAGGCAAGCTCTTTCTGTGTGCTCATGTTTATAACAGGCACACCGTTTTTATCAAAGAAAACTTTTTTTATTCGTGTATGACGGCATGGATCATAGAGCGGATCTTTACAGTATGAGCCGCATTGTTCTGAATCGTGAGAAGACGGACGGGCATGGTAAACAAGAAGAAGGTTATTGTTTTCATCCGTAACAAAGCTGTTGTGTCCGGGTCCTGTTGGTCCGTCAAGATCTGAAGTCTGAAGTACCGGTGAAGTGATTTTTTTCCAGCTTGAAGCATTCATAAGCTCTGAACCGGTATCTGCTTCAAGTCTTCCTACGCAGTATTCTGAGCCCGTTCCTGATGCAGAGAAAAAGACATATATCTTTGAATCTGTTTTCAGTACAGCCGCTCCTTCGTTTACTCTGTTATTTACTTTTTCCCAGCTGTATTCGGGTTTAGTCAGCAAAACAGGCTTAGATATAAGCTTCCATGGTTCATCAGGATTTATCTGAGCCATAAAAAGAGACGAATCCCCTTTTATTTCTGCCCATATCACATAGTGCTTTCCGTTGTGCTCAAAGTAAGTCATATCAAGAGAAAAGTTTGCAAAAGATTCAGTATCTCCGTATGACGCCTGCATCTGACCGCATTCTGTCCAGTTGCCTGTGTATGGGTCTCCGTCACACTTCAGGACATATGGCCTTATTGCCCATACATTACTGCTGCTTCCTGCCGCAAAGAACATATACCATACGTTGTTTATCCTGTGCATTTCGGGAGCCCATATGTGCTTGGCAAGTATTCCGCTGCTATGTGCTTTCCATATCGTTTTTTCTTCTGCCTTTGCAAGCCCTTCGACAGTACTGCTTCTTCTGAGTATTATACGGTCATATCCGTTATCGGCATTTTGAAAGGCAGGATATGAGGCTGTAAAATAATAATACCCGTCTTCCCCGTCAACTATATAAGGGTCTGCACGTTCCTCTATGAACGGGTCGTTATAGTTTTTGTATTGTACATTTCCTGAAACAGTATATATTCCTTTTTTATTTTTATTTATCTTTGAAAGCTCATCATGGTTCCATTCTACAGGATATCCGATTTCTTTTCCGTCGGAGTATTTTACTGTTACCTCTTCAGGAAGAGATACTGTTTCACCGATGTCTGCTGTGATCATTGCTGTTTCTGTTTCTATGCTGTGCGGTGTTACTGATGATGAAGGAAATGCTTTTACAAGCTCTGTGTACTGTTCGTTTGTTATAGGTATAACATAACCGTGTCTTGGCGTAAAGTCAAAGCTGTAGTCGTTTCTGCTTACTGAAGTGAAGTTTTCAAGGTCATCTGTTTTCTGCATCACATAGTAGCCGTTTCCGTATGCGTCAGACATAAGGAGCCAGCTGTCTGTTCCGACAATGTTGTATATGTTCGGACCTTCAACGCCGAGGTTTCCTTCGGATATCTGTTTTACCTCGGTATACGGACCGCTTGCATGCTCGGAGGTTCCGAGATATATTCTTTTGTTTGTTTCGTTTTTATAATACATATAATATTTTCCGTTATGGAAAATTATATCCGAATCTATTGCACAGTCTCCGTTTGCCGGGGCAAAAAGAAGAGAAGGCTGGGTATCCAGGGTTTTCATATCACTGCTGTATGCATAGTACATTATTGTTCTGCTTCCTGTTTCGGAAGAACGATTTGCCCAGTAGATCATGTACGAATTTTTTTCAGGATCGTATATTGCCTGAGGAGCCCATGCTCTGTCTGCACCCATCATGGAGGGGTATTTGCCGGATATTTCGATAAGAGTGACATCTGTCCAGTTTATAAGATCGGTTGATTTTGCGCTTATAATATTTCTGTTGCTGCTCCAGCCGAGAGAGGATTTCATATCGGTTGCAAGCAGATAGTAAAAGCCGTCTTCTCCCTTGAAGATGTAAGGGTCTCTTATACAGCCTGTGCCTACATCGGATTTCCATACAGCGTTTCCGTTATTGAGTGCTTTGAAGTTATATCCGTCGGTACTTACAGCATATGACAGTCTTTCCTGTGACGGATCGTTTCCGAGAAAATATGCAAACAGATACGCAGTCTGATCTTTTTTTGTTTCAAACGTACTGTTTACTGCCCCTGTTATTCCGAAAAAATATTCGTTCATGGCAGTTATATCCTTGAAATCGTTTTCTTCGTCGTTATTAAGATCTGCTATAGAGGCAGAAATATCGTCAAATCCGTTTTGACAGCCGCTTTCAAGAAGAATTCTGTCTATGATATTTGTTTTTCCGTCTCCGTTCATATCCCCGAACGAAACAACGCCTTCACTGCCGTCAGGTATTATGTAGAATTTTTGATTCTGTCCGCCCCAGTAGTCCCACTGGTCGATAACTGCGCCGTTTTCACTGCTTTGTCCGTATACGTCAAGTGCGGCATTGCCTGAGCATTCGGCAGTTATATAGTAGCAGCTGCCTGTACGGTTAAGCCGGAAATGCTGAGAAGGCTTCCCGCTGTATTCGGTAAGTATCATCCTGTTTCCGTTTGTGCTGTCCTGATTTTCAACAGTTACAGCAAGTGACGGAGAAGAAGCGGATAATATTTTGCAGTATCCGTTCCCCGTGCTGATTATCTGCCATTTTTGTGTGTTGTCTGCAATCGCTTCCCATTGGCACACTGTATTGTCTGAAGCCGCCGTTATATACTTTTCACTGTTGCACGGCGAGATTCTGTAGAATGCTCCGCTGACTATCTGTCCGTAAGAGTCTGCAGTTATATGTGTAACTGTATTTCCGTTTTCTCCGACAGCCGATACCGGAAATGAAGCTGCACACTGAAGCATAAGAGCTGTGCTGATAAGAGCAGAAGCGATTTTTTTAATGTGAATCATGGTAATCCTCCGTTCTGCTTGTTTTTTTATATTTTAACATTATGATATAGCATTGTCAACAGTTTGTGTGTAATTTTGTTGAAAACTGCATCTGTGACTATTAAAAAGTTATGGGGTGTTGTTCTGTATTATAAATATAACCAGAAATATTTCCGGAAAATAATTGACATATCTTTTTTTATGTGTTATACTAAACTCGAAAAGTTACATATAAACCAAAACAAAATATTTTTAGGAGGAGTTATGAAGCTGAATAAAATCGCTTCGGTGAAAACAGGACTCGTGTTATCACGTAAGGAAACCAAAAACAGCAGCGAAGGTTATGAATACAGGCAGTTAAATTTAAAAGCAGTTTCCGATAATGCTATAGAATTAGAACATACTATAAAATTTTATGCTTCAGAAAAATTATCGAACAATTATCTTACTCAGAAAGGAGATGTAATTGTAAAAACATCTGATCCGTATACAGCCATATACATCAATGAAGAGTATACAGGACTTGTTATACCTTCTCATTTTGTTATAATCCGTGCAGATGAGAATTTGGTACTTCCTAAATACATAGCATGGTATCTGAACAAGGAGTGTATAAAAAAAGCTTTTCGTATGAGTTGTATGGGAACTCTGAAACAAATCAAGCCAAGTACAGTCGCAGAAACCGAGATCAGATTACCGACACTTGAACGTCAGAAACAGGTTGTTGACCTATATGATATTTCCCGCTCCGAAATAGAACTGCTTGAAAAATTAATCAGGCAGAAGAAAATTTATTATAAGTCGCTTATAAACAAAATAAACAGAATGTGAGGTAAATAAAAATGACTACAAAAAATGATATCGAAAAGGTGCTCTGGAACGCTTGTGACAGTTTCAGAAATAAGATAGACAGTTCCCGTTATAAGGATTATATTCTGGCTATGCTCTTTGTAAAATATCTTAATGATGTTTATAACGAAACAAAAGCAAAGTATATTACCGAATACAAAGGTGATGAAAGACGTGTTGAACGTGCTATGCGCAACGAACGTTTCACTCTTACTGAAACATCAACTTTTGATTATCTGTATAAGAGCCGTACAGATAATGAGATCGGACAGAAGATAAATATCGCACTTGCTGAAATCGAAAATAACAACAGCGAAAAACTCAGGAATGTTTTCCGTGCAATTGACTTTAATTCTACAGTAGACTTCGGTGAAACAAAAGATAAAAACGCTATACTCCGCAATCTGCTTGAGGACTTTTATAATCTTGATCTTAGTCCGTCTCAGCTTGACAGTGCGGATATTATCGGTGATGCTTATGAATATATGATTGCTAACTTTGCTTCGGACGCAGGCAAGAAAGGTGGAGAATTTTTCACACCAAGTCAGGTATCAAAGCTTGTAGCGGAACTGGTAGCACCTGAGGAAAATGAACGCATATATGATCCCACCTGCGGAAGCGGAGGTTTACTGCTTAAAGCTTATAACAAGATATCATCTCATAAGGTGGCAGTTTACGGTCAGGAAGTCAATAATCAGACCTGGGCACTTTGTAAAATGAACATGTTTCTGCATGGCGTTGATGACGCTGTTATATGGCAGGGTGATACTCTTGCAAATCCGCAGAATATCAAGGATGATAAGCTTATGAAGTTTCAGTGTATCGTAGCAAATCCGCCTTTCTCACTTGATAAATGGGACAGTGGTTTCTTGTCGGCTATTACTGATGAAAACAAGAAAAAAGAAAAGATGTCAGCTTCTCTTGATAAATATAACCGTTTTACATGGGGAGTTCCACCTTCATCAAAGGGTGACTATGCTTTTGTTCTGCATATGCTCCACTGTCTTGATGAGAGTGGCGGACGTATGGCAGTTGTACTTCCTCATGGTGTTCTTTTCAGAGGTGCAAGCGAGGGTAAGATACGTAAACAGATAATTGAGTTTAATCTTCTTGATGCTGTGATAGGTCTTCCTGCTAACTTATTCTATGGTACGGGAATCCCTGCTTGCGTACTTGTTTTCAAGAAGAACAGAGGCAGAAGTGACGTGCTGTTTATTGATGCAAGCGGTGATGGAAACTACGAAAAAGGAAAAAATCAGAACTTGCTGCGTGAATGTGATATTTCCCGAATTGTCGAAGCATATAAGGTCCGTGAAAATATTGAAAAATACTGCTATCTTGCTTCAAAAGAAGAAATAAAGGAAAACGACTATAACCTTAATATTCCACGATATGTTGATACTTTTGAGGAGGAAGCACCTATAGATATAGAGGCTGTTACAGCTGATATTGCGGTTACAGAAAAGGAAATTGCAGAGGTACAGGCGAAAATGGATGAGTTTTTGAAGGAGTTGGGTATATATGAGTGATATAAAAGTATACAGTGAACAGACATTTGAGAGTATTAAACACATTAATGAAAATGGGCAGGAGTTTTGGTTTGCAAGAGAGTTGCAAAATGTACTTGAATACAGTGAATGGAGAAACTTTTTAAAGGTAGTTGCCAAAGCTAAGATATCTTGCGAAAACAGCGATAATGAGGTATCTGACCATTTTGTTGACGTCAACAAAATGGTTGACATAGGCTCAGGTGCGGAACGAAAAATATCTGATATTCAGTTATCCCGTTACGCTTGTTATCTGATTGTTCAGAATGGTGATCCACGTAAAGAAGTAATTGCAGTAGGACAAACTTATTTTGCTGTAAAAACACGACAACAAGAATTGATAGACGATTATGAAGAATTAACCGAAAATCAGAAACGTCTTGCAATCCGAAATGAAATGAAACGTCACAACACGTCATTGGCTGCGGCGGCACATGATGCAGGAATTGTTAAATCTTTGGACTATGCAAGATTTCAGAACTATGGATATATGGGGCTTTATGATGGATTGAAAGCTAAGGATATAAAGCAGAGAAAAGGGCTTAAAAAGAATCAAGACATTCTTGATTATATGGGCAGTACTGAACTTGCGGCTAATTTATTCCGTGCTACACAAACAGAGGAAAAACTACGAAGAGAGAAGATAAAAGGTAAATCAGAAGCAAATAAAACTCATTATGAAGTTGGTCAGAAGGTACGCCAGACTATTGAAGAACTTGGCGGTACAATGCCCGAAGATTTGCCTACACCTGATAAAAGTATCAAACAGATTGAGCGTGAGCAGGAATGTAGGAAATTGAAGGGGAATGAGTGAGGGATATATGAAAGAAGATATAGCGAAAAGGATTGAAAAAATTAATAATGGCATTGTTCCGGAAGGGTATAAGAAAACGAAAGTTGGGATTGTGCCGGTGGAGTGGGATATTGCACGATTTGATGAAATCGCAACTAGATTTGATTATGGTATGAATGCTGCGGCTAAAGAGTATGACGGAGAAAACAAATATATACGAATTACTGATATTGATGAAGATTCTCATAAATATTATAATTCAAATTTGGTATCTCCTGATTGTCAACTTGATGATGCTTATATAGTCAAAGAAAATGATATTTTATTTGCACGTACTGGTGCAAGTACAGGAAAAACGTATCTATATAATCTTAGTGATGGAAAAATGTATTTTGCAGGCTTCCTTATCCGTGCAAATATCAAAAAAGAGTTTAATTCATTTTTTGTTTTTTGCCAAACTCTTACAGAACGATACGATAATTGGGTACGTGTTTTTTCTATGCGTTCTGGACAACCTGGAATAAATGCACAAGAGTTTAAAACATTTGACATTGTTATCCCACCTCTCCCCGAGCAACAAAAAATTGCCGAAATACTTGGGGCGCAAGACAAGCTTATAGAATTACAGGTTCGTAAGATTGAACAGTTGCAAACATTGAAAAAAGGATATCTGCAAAAGATGTTTCCGAAAAAAGGTTGTAAGTATCCTGAGTTGAGGTTTAAAGGATTTACTGATGCTTGGGAACAGCGTGAGTTGGGGGATATATGCGAATATCACTCTTCATCATTAACTGCAAAAGATGTTTATGAAGATGGAAGTTATGATTTATATGATGCTAATTCTTTAATAGGCAAAACAAACAAAGGGTGTATGGAAAAAGATTATATTACAATAATCAAAGATGGTGCTGGTGTTGGTCGAACAAGATTATTACCTAAAAATTCAATGTTTTTGGGAACTATGGGTGCTTTAACACCCCGAAATAGTGATTTAGATTTTTTATATCAGTTAATCACAAAAGCAGATTTAGGAAAAACATATACTGGCTCAACTATTCCTCATATCTATTTTAAGGATTACGGGAAAAATATATATTGTATTCCTTCTTGTACCGAACAACAGCAAATCGGCTCCTATTTCCGCAACCTCGACAACCTTATCACCCTTCATCAGCGTAAGCTTGATCAAGAAAAGCAAAAGAAAAAATCTTTGATGCAATTATTATTAACAGGAAAGGTTAGGATAATAGATGGGAAAAAATAAAAAGCATAAAAACATTAATAAAAATATGAATACTTCATCAAAACCTATAAAAGAAGAAACTGCTAAAGAAAGTAACGAAATTAAAACTTCTGAAAATGTAAATGTATTTAATGAATTTACCAAAAAGCCTATGTATGAATTTTTTAAAGGAATACCACCGCTTTCTACTGTGGCTTTCACGGCTATTACAGCAACATTATATTTTTTGATAAGATTTATGTATTACCTTTTTAGAGTTGGTTATCTCGAATATTTTAACATTAAATCATCGTATGTTGATTTTTCTCAATCGACAATTTTAAGTATAGCTCTATCAGTTGCCTGTGCTATTATACTTTTGGTTTTTGTATGTTTTTTAAGATCAATCTGGCAAAGGAATCATATTTGTGGTTCAGTGGTCACGTTTTTATTTTTGTTTATGAGCATTTTTATATTTATATCAGCTACAACAAGTATAAGTCTTTCTAATTTTATTAATAATTTAAAGATTTCTTTTGCCTTTACATTTATAATTGTTGTTATACATGTTTTTGGGGTGATTTTGTTTAAAATATTAAACTTTTTTACAAATAGAAAATACAAGAAAATAAAAAAGAATAAAAATAAAGAAAAAAATAATAGCCAAATAGATAATAATTCAAAAAGTAATAACACCAAAATTGATGTTATAGTAGTATTTGCTTTTATTATATTAATGTTTATGTTGTATTTCTTGTTTTTTGGATATTCTATTGCTACAAGCCAGAAAGAATTCAGTATAATAGTAGAAGAAGCAAAGAATTCTAAGATGTATGCTATAATTACTGAACATAATGATAGATATGTGTGTGTAGAAGCCCAAATAACAGAAAATAATGGACAATGGTGTATAAAATTAAATAAGAATAAACAAAAACATATCTCTATTGCAGATACAGAATATGTAATATTTGATTTTGTAAAGGTGGAGTGAAAATGAATGGAAACGCATACCTCGAAGACAAAATAAGCCAATCCCCCGCACTTGAATTATTACAAAACCTCGGCTACATATATATCCCACCCAAACAATGTGAAACTTATCGTGACGGACTCTATAACGTAATACTCAAAGATATTCTCCGTAATCAGCTCCACCGCCTTAACAGCTATTCTTTCAGCGGCAACAAGTACAAATTTTCCGATGAAAACATCGAAAGAGCAATTAATGAAATCGATGAGCCGCTTTCCGATAACCTTGTTGTATCAAGCGAAAAAATCTATAACGATATTATGCTCGGAAGAAGTTACCCCGAAACTCTCCCTGATGGCAGAACAATTAACTTCAATATGAAGTATATTGACTGGGATAATATTTCAAACAATGTGTTCCATGTTACAGAAGAATTTACCGTACACAGTGCCGACCGTCAGCATGATACCCGTTCTGATATTGTTCTTTTTGTCAATGGAATACCATTTGCTGTGATAGAGTGCAAGGCTCCGACTATATCTGTGGAGCAGGCTGTAGAGCAGACTATACGTAATCAGAAGCAGGACTATACGCCGCAGCTTTTCAAATTTGCTCAGATAGTAGCTGCGACTAATAAAAATTCTGTAAAGTATGCGACATCAGGCACGGCTAAAAAATTCTGGAATGTATGGCGTGAAGAGGATACAGAGTGGCGTGATGAACAGCTCAGACAACATATCACCGGCAGAAGTATAACTCAGCAGGACAGGGATATCGTATCGCTTTTTACTCCGCAAAGACTGATGGAGTTTACAAAATATTTTGTTGTTTTTGACGCAAATATCAAGAAAATCTGCCGTCACCAGCAGTTCTTTGCTATCCGCAGTATTATAAATACAGTAAACACTGATGATGAAAACGGTAATCGTCAGAGCGGTGTTATATGGCATACTCAGGGCAGCGGAAAGTCGCTGACAATGGTGATGCTTGCTAAATATATCCTTATGGAGCTGACAAAATATCACCCTAAAGTTATCATCGTTACCGACAGAAAGGATCTTGACAATCAGATTGCAAAGACATTTGCTCATACCCGTTTATCGCCTGCAAAAGCGACAAGCGGAAAGCATCTTGTGGAGCTTATTCAAAGCGGTAAAGCTGATGTTGTGACAACTATCATAAATAAATTCAATACTGCCGAAAATCAGAAGATAAAAATTAACGACAGAAATATTTTTGTTCTTGTAGATGAAAGTCATCGAAGTAATTATGGCTCTCTCGCCGCAAAAATGAGGACTGTTTTCCCATGTGGATGTTATATCGGATTTACAGGGACTCCGCTTATGAAAAAGGAAAGATCTACAGTAGGACGTTTTGGCGGTAATAATTATATCCATAAATATACTATTAAAGACGCTGTTGACGATAAGGCAATAGTTCCGCTTATCTATGAGGGACGATTTGTGGAGCAGAAGGTTGATGAAGAAAATATAGACCTGTGGTTTGAAAAAACAACCCGCCGACTAAATGAGCGTGAACGTGAAGATCTGAAGAAAAAATGGAGCAGTATTAAACGTCTGACTTCAACTGATGCAAGAATACGAAGGATTGCACTCGATATTGAAGAACATTTTACGGACAGCATAAAAAATACAGGTATGAAAGCTATGCTCGCGACAAATTTCAAACGTGACGCTGTTCGTTATCTTGAAGTTTTTGAACAGCTTGGAACACTAAACTGTGCAGTGGTAATCTCCTCACCTGATATGCGTGAAGGTGAAGAAGACGTGCTGTCGGAAACTGATAACAAAGTTACGGCTTTCTGGAACAAAATGATGAAGCAGTACGGAGATGCCGATACCTATGAAGAAACGATAAAAAATAAATTCTGTGACGGTGAGATAGATATACTTATCGTTTGCAGTAAGCTTTTAACAGGCTTTGATGCACCTGTATGTCATGTTCTTTACATTGATAAGGAGTTAAAAGAGCACGGTTTGCTACAAGCTATTGCACGTACAAACAGACTTTACGAAGGCAAGGATTTTGGTCTGATAGTTGATTATCGGGGACTTATTCAGAAGCTTGATACAGCTATGAATATGTATAGTGGTGCAGGACTTGAAAACTATGAAGGAACTGATCTTTCAGGTGCTATTGTTGATGTAATAACAATAGTCGGTGAACTCAGAGAGTCATATTCTCAGCTTTGTGACCTTTTTATAGGAATCAAAAATAAAAACGATACTAACGAATACGAGGACAAATTAGCCGATGAGGATTTGAGAAATGATTTTTATAATCTTTTGTGCAAATTCGGAAAAAACCTTGCTATTGTTGTAAATTCGGAAAAGGCTTATGAAGCTGTTCCGTATGATGAAATAAACAGATATAAGTCTGACTTCATAATGTTTTCAAAAATAAGAAAGTCAGTCAAGCTTCGATATGCTGATGCTATTGATAACAAAGAATATGAGCCTATAATGCAGAATCTCCTTGATCAGAATCTTTCTGTAATGGGACTTAAAATAATTGCAGCTCCGGTTGATATACTTGATTCAGACGGACTTGAAAAACAGCTTGATGAACTTGGTACAGCAAGATCAAAAGCTGATGCTATACGTTCAAGAATGACGAAAAGTATATCTGAAAAATATGATGAAAATCCTGCATACTATGATAACTTTTCTAAGAAGATAAAAGAAGCTCTTGAACTGTATAAGAAACAAGTCATAAGCGAAGCTGAATATCTTATGAAAATGACAAAGATAATGGAAGAATTCAGAAGTGGAAAAACAGAGCTCAGATATCCTGAAAAAATAAAAGACAATGTTCATGCACAGGCGTTTTATGGTGTCGTTTCAGCTTTGCTTGATGAGGTTATATCACTTTCCGAAAACAAGGCTCAAATAGCTGATCTATCAGTTGATATTACGAATATTATCAAGGATTTCAGTAAGGTGGATTGGACTTCAAACACTGATATTCATAAAAAAATATCTCATGCTCTTGATGATCTGCTTTATGATTACAGTGATAACAATAACTGGGCTCTCAGCTTTGAGATAATGGACAGAATAATTGACAACGTTAAAACTATTGCACTCAGGAGGTTCTGATGAAGATAATATCAGCAGAAATAAGAAAAGTTCAGACCGACATTGGTGAAATAGTGTTTACGTTTGAACGAAAACATATCAAGAACATTAATCTCAGAATAAAGCATAATGGAGAAGCATTTGTTTCAGCTCCGCCATGTGTTCCTGAGGCAACTGTAGATGCGTTTGTTGCTGACAAATGTGATTATATACATAATGCACTCGATAGCTTCAGGAAACATGACATCCAAAAATCAGAGAAGCAGTATATCAGCGGAGAAAACATAACGTTTCTTGGCAAAAACATGCGTATCAATGTAATTAAAGACACTCAGGAGTATGTCAGCTGCGATGGGGTTTACGTGTACATTCACGTAAAGCGTCCTGATTATTATAATCGAAAGAAAAATCTGTTGAATAATTGGCTTAGAGAACAATGCAGTACTGTTTTCAATGAGATAACAGAAGAAGTTTATAAAAAATTTGTTCCGTACAATATTGCTTTTCCACAATTAAAACTTCGCAATATGATTTCACGCTGGGGAAGCTGTCTTCCTGACAAAGGCATTATAACACTCAATAAACGTCTTATTGAAGCTCCTAAAAACTGTATTGAATATGTGGTGTATCATGAATTTTGTCACTTTATACATCCTAATCATTCAAAGCAGTTTTACACATTGTTACAGATAATGCTTCCTGACTGGAGAGAAAGTAAAAAACTTCTGGAAAATATAATAGTTGGATAGTTCACTGACTTTTGCTCCTTAATTTACTGCTGTACATATTCCAAATCAGTCAGTCCTTTCGGGTTATCGGAGGGACTGATTCTATTAAAAACGCACGCGTGCGTTTTTGTAAAATAATCCATTTCAAACAATCTTCCTTGAATATCACAAAGCTGTCTTTGCTGTAGTTTCAGCCCAAACATATTATTTACCGTCCTTCAATTTCGTCTAAGTACTCTCCGTCACGTCGATACTTACGGCACATTTCTTCTGCAAGAGCAATTCCTCACTGCGGTTATGCTCGCTTTCTGTTTTCAGAAGTACTCTGTCCTGTTTACTCAAAGTCGTTTCCTTGATGATTTTTATGTTTTTGCAAGCTTTTTCGGTAATTGCAACATACTGCTTACCAAGTTTAAGAGCTGACAAGGGCAGTATCAGTTATTTCACCATTAAAAAACCTGTCAAGCACAACGAACATTCTATCGTTTGTGATAAAACCGACAATAGTATCATATCCCTCAGCCATCTTCGATATACGCTCATGCAGAGCCGTGATATAAGGTAATTGTGTTATTATCAGACATATATTTTTTCTCCGTTAGCAGTTTCGATATATGCCCTTCTGCTCTCTCTGTCGTATCTTGCAATAGGTTTCTTACAGGTTTTTGCCCTGTTTATGGCGGATTTTACAGCTTCTTTTGCTCTTATGTCCATTTCAGCGTCGTTTGGTGTGATTGCTGCTTCTGAGCTTTCCGCCGATACAACTGTAACCGAACGATTGTCATTTAATTTTATTGTTCTGCTCATACTCAAATCCTCCTTTGTGTGATTTTGGATATAGAGACACTTATACAATTATTATATTATATTCCGTCCGGATATTCAAGAGGTAGGAGAAATGTGTAAGGTCACCGAGCTTCAGGAGCGAATTTTCAAGTAAAAATTCCAGAAAAATTCTTTACCAGACAAGAACTTAAATCTTTGAAAAAATCTATTAAAATATTTTGATAGTACGTAAAATTAGTACGTTTTCTCAAAAAAATCTAAGCTGAATA
>SVNR01000004.1 GCA_015066815.1 Ruminococcus sp. | reverse complement strand
CCAATCCAAAAATACTCAAATACCTACCAAAATATTATAACATATTTATTGAAAAAAGTCAAGCAAATTACGTATTTTCTTTGCTTGATTTTAAAAAAATTTTTTTGCAAGTGGCAAACTCGGGAGATATCCCCCGTATCCTTACGATACGGGGGATATTTTCTTACATAGCAAAATGAACAGTAAATTTATTTTAAAAAACATTGAAAAAACAATATGTTTTTGATATAATAAAATCAGGACAGGTGTAGTGTAAGGAGATATGAACATGACAAAAGAACAAATAGCAGAATTATACAAAAGTCGGAAAACAACCGATTATGACGGAATAGTCAAACAGTTGATGAGCAAGATGCAAGACGAGAAAATAATACAGTTCCTTGGTTGTATGTTTTCAAAAAACTATACTGAAGAAAGCAAAATCACAAGACTATGTTCTGAAACGCATGACGTGGATAATCAGAAAAGAATATCCGATTTTTATATCAAAGTAGATGATGATTTCTTCAATATCGAGATACAGTCCAGAAGTGATAAGACAATGGCGATGAGAATATTTGAATATGGTGTACGAGGTGCAACGATGCATGGTAAGTCGTATTCTGATGATTACAGCACATTGGATCTTGATATGCCTGAGCCTGTGGTGATATATCTTAGAAAGTATGAAAATACACCAAATGAGTTTACTATTAATCTGCACATACCGGCATACCAAGAACCGGTACAGTATAAGGCAAAAGTAAAGTTTGTTGATGATTATACAGTCAAGGATATGATAGATAATAAGGCATATCCGTTGCTTCCGTTTTATCCGATGAGATATGAAAAAGCTATATCCGGAGATCACGACAGCAGTCTTGAAGACATCGTTAATGAGGATATACTCGGTCTGTTGGGGCAGATAGATGAATTGCAGAAACAAGGTGAAGTTGAGCCGGGCGACTGCATATATATCAAAAACGCAATAGCGATGGTATATCGTAATATGATGATTAAAGGTAAAACAAATATGGAGAAAGTAGGTGCAATTATGGATCAGGTACAGACAGAAACTGTAGAATTTTTTGATGTGTATGATGCAATGGAACGAATGCAAAAACTCGCATTAGAAGAATACGGTAAAAAAATAAGAGCGAAGAGCATAGCGGAAGGCAAGGCGAAAGGCATAGCAGAAGGTAAAGCGGAAGGCTTGGCAGAAGGCTTAGCAGAAGGAAAAGCAGAAGGTAAAGTTGAAATGGCACTCAAAATGTTAGAAAACGGAGTATCGTTGGATATAATTCAGAAGTGCAGTGGGCTTAGTGATAGTGGAATGGAGGAGCTTATAAGTAAGTATAATAAGTCTTTGGAAATCACGGATAACACTAATTAACGTGGCAGAATAAAAATATAATTAATCTAAGTAAAATTGCCTTGCACATTGTTCCCTGAGGTCACTCCGTGCATATCGGCTAATATTGAACCAAAAATATTTTTTTCGTTTACGATAGATTTATAACATACCAAAAAAACGACAACAGACCATAAACCTGTTGTCGTTTTTATATTTTACAAAATATATTCCATTAACCTATTTCAGCAATAACCTCAACTTCAACAAGAACATCCTTAGGAAGTTCCTTTGCAGCTACGCAGCTTCTTGCCGGTTTTGAAGTGAAGTACTCACCGTAAATAGCGTTAAAAGCAGCAAAGTCGGACATGTTTTTAAGGAAGCATGTTGTTTTTACAGCCTTGTCAAATGAAGAACCGGCTTCCTTAAGAACCTCGCCGAGATTTTTCATTACCTGTTCTGTCTGGCCGTTGATGTCAGTAGCTTCAACGTTGCCTGTAGCAGGGTTTATTGCGATCTGTCCTGAAGTGAAAACAAGGTTTCCTGTTATAACAGCCTGTGAATAAGGGCCGATAGCATCAGGTGCGTTTTTGGTATAAACTTTTGTTGACATAGTATTTTTTTCCCTTCTGTTTTATTCGACTATGGTAAAGCCGGCGTCTGAAATAGCCTGGCGTATAGCCATTTTGTGTTCGAAGTTTCGTGTTTCAAGAACTATTCTGAGGTAGCAGCCTATAATGTCCGCACCCTCGTTGGCTCTTTCGTGGTGTATTGCAATAACGTTTCCGCCAAGCTCTGCAATGATACGTGAAACATCTCTGAGCTGTCCCGGCTTATCGATAAGCTCGATGTTGATGGAGTCGGTACGGCCTGATTTTAAGAGACCTCTTTTTATTACACGTGAAAGTATGGTAACGTCGATGTTTCCGCCGGATACAAGGCAGACTACCTTTTTTCCCTTCACAGGCACCTTGTTGAACATAGCGGCAGCAACTGATACAGCTCCGGCACCTTCAGAAATAAGCTTCTGCTGTTCTATAAGGAAGAGGATAGCAGATGATATTTCGTCGTCTGTTACAGTTACTATTTTGTCAACGTATTTGCTGCATATATCAAAAGTATTTGTACCCGGTTCCTTAACCTTGATACCGTCAGCAATAGTTGCAACTGAATCAAGACATTCTATTTTTCCGTGCTCGAGAGATGTTACCATACTTGCAGCACCGCTTGCCTGAACGCCGTAAACCTTGATTTCAGGCTTGAGGCTCTTGAGTGCGAAGGCAACGCCTGATATAAGACCACCGCCGCCTACAGGTACGATAACAGCGTCTATTTCGGGGAGCTGGTCAAGTATTTCGAGTCCGATGGTTCCCTGACCTGCTATTACGTTTTCATCATCAAACGGATGGATAAAGGTATAGCCCTTTTCTTCCTTGAGCTCGAGAGCCTTGTTATACGCATCGTCGTAAACGCCTTCTACGAGACATACGTCTGCGCCGTAGCTCTTTGTTGCCTCTACCTTGGAGATAGGTGCACCGTCAGGGAGACAGATGAGGGATTTTATACCGTTTCTTGCAGCAGCAAGTGCAACGCCCTGAGCGTGATTTCCTGCTGAGCATGCAATAACGCCCTTAGCCTTTTCTTCTGCTGAGAGCTGGGATATCTTGTAGTATGCACCACGTACCTTAAAAGAACCTGTTACCTGAAGATTTTCAGTTTTAAGATATACATCGCATTCGGGATTTATCTTTGGTGCAGGAATAAGGTCAGTTTTTCTTACTACATTTTTTAAGACAAAATTAGCATGATAGATTTTATCAAGAGTAAGCATTTTATTTTACACTCATTTCAAAATAAATTTGTTTTAGCCGTACTTATGGAGGTCAGAGTGTTTTTTCGGCGATTGTTTTGTCGATAAACTGCTTTGCTGCCCTTGCGGAACGTCCGCTCTTTGCAATAGCAAAGCGTTCGGCCTCGTCGCACAGCTCTTTTTCGGGTATCTGAAGTCCGTTCTGTGCCGCAAGTCCGCATACGATCTTTTGATACTCATCTTTGGAAGGTCTCGAGAAGGATATACGCAGACCAAATCGTTCAGAAAGCGATATAAGTTCCTGAACAGTGTCATTGCGGTGTATATCATCACCGTTTCTGTCCGAAAAGTTTTCCTTGACAAGATGTCGTCTGTTGCTTGTGGCATATATAACGATATTTGCGGCTCTTGCTGAAACCGAACCTTCAAGTATCGCCTTGAGAGCGCTGAAGTTGTCGTCATCAGACGCAAAGGAGAGATCGTCTATAAAAAGAATAAACTTCAGCGGATTTTTGCTGAGACTGTCTATTATTACAGGAATATCATGGAGCTGGTCTTTTCTGATCTCTATGATACGAAGACCGAGATCTCTGAATTCATTTGCTATGGCTTTTACAGATGATGATTTTCCCGTTCCTGCATCGCCTGTAAGCAGAACGTTTGATGCCGGTTTGCCTTTGATAAGAGCCATAGTATTTTCTATGATCATATTTCGCTGGGTTTCGTAGCCTATAAGTGATGAAAGTTTTACTTCATCGGGGTATTTTACCGGTACTATGCGACTGTCACGGACGATGAACATATAGTATTTTGCATATATTCCATAGCCGAACTTATCAACATTATTGATCCGGACAGTGTATTTTTCACGAAAATCATATAAAGTATTGTCCCAGTCCGGAAGGAAGCCGTCGTATCCTATACATTCCTTTACCTGTGCAGAAGTAAGCTGTGATATTTCCTGAAGTGAAAGAAGCTCGTTTTCAAGGCACAGGCTTATTTTTTCACCGGGCTCAAGTCCCTGAGCCTTTTTTGTCATGCAGATGTTTTCATCTTCAAAAACAAGTGTGAGGATATATGTTCCAAGATCATTGTGATGCCTGTACAGGTCTGATACAAAGCATGCATATGCGTGTATCTTTTCATCAACAGTGGAGTTTTCTGTGCTTATAAGCTTAAGGAGCGTGTTAAGGCTCTGCATAGTACGGCATGTCATGATATTCCGGAAAATAACAAGTGAACTAAGCCTGTAGTAAAGCTGTTTTATGCTTTTTATTTTAAAGCGCCTCCGTTAAAAAATATATTGTTTTGCACCAAGCAAAGTGCATAACCTTACTAAGTATTAAAACTTATTGATAATAGCGCCCTTGTCAGCAGATGAAACCATTGCTGCATATCTTCTTGCATAGCCGGTGATTCCTTCCTTGACAAGAAGCTTTGTTTCAGCTTTTCTTTTTGCAAGCTCTTCGTCTGAAACTTCAAGGCTTATCTTGTATTCAGGGATATTGATGGAGATGATGTCTCCGTCCATAACGTATGCGATATTACCGCCGCTTACAGCTTCAGGTGAAACGTGGCCTATAGCAGCTCCTCTTGTAGCGCCGCTGAAACGTCCGTCTGTTATAAGAGCAACGTCCTTGTCAAGTCCCATTCCTGCGATTGCAGATGTAGGGGAGAGCATTTCTCTCATACCGGGGCCGCCTGCAGGGCCTTCGTAGCGTATAACAACGACATCTCCGGCCTTGATAGCGCCGCCCTTGATAGCTGTTATAGCTTCCTCTTCAGAGTTGAATACCTTTGCAGGACCGCTGTGAACGAGCATTTCAGGAGCAACAGCACTTCTCTTTACAACACAGCCGTCAGGAGCAAGATTTCCTCTGAGAACAGCTATACCGCCTGTCTGTGTGTATGGATTTTCGATAGGTCTGATAATATCATGGTTTCTGTTTACAACGCCTGCGATGTTTTCGCCGAGAGTTTTTCCTGTAACAGTCATAACGTCAGTATTGATAAGGCCCTTTTTGTCAAGCTCGTTAAGAACTGCATATACGCCGCCGGCTTCGTTGAGGTCTTCCATATATGCGTGACCTGCCGGTGCAAGATGACAGAGGTTAGGAGTTTTTGCACTTATCTCGTTTGCCATATCAAGGTTTATGCTGATTCCGCATTCGTTTGCGATAGCAGGAAGATGAAGCATACTGTTAGTTGAGCATCCGAGAGCCATATCTGCTGTAAGAGCATTCTGGAAAGCTTTTTCTGTCATGATATCACGAGGACGGATGTTTTTCTTAAGCAGCTCCATAACTGCCATTCCGGCTTTTTTTGCAAGCTTGATTCTTTCTGAATAAACAGCCGGGATTGTTCCGTTTCCTCTGAGTCCCATACCGAGAACTTCTGTAAGACAGTTCATAGAGTTTGCTGTATACATACCGGAGCATGAGCCGCATGTCGGACATGCCTTGTTTTCAAACTCTTCAACATCTTCAAGTGACATTTTTCCTGCAGCATATGCGCCTACAGCTTCAAACATACTTGAAAGACTTGTCTTTTCGCCCTTTACGTGACCTGCAAGCATAGGACCGCCGCTTACAAACACTGTAGGAACGTTTACTCTTGCAGCTGCCATAAGAAGACCCGGAACGTTCTTGTCGCAGTTCGGAATCATTACAAGTGCATCAAAGTGATGAGCGAGAGCCATACATTCAGTAGAGTCTGCGATAAGATCTCTTGTAACAAGTGAATACTTCATTCCCTTGTGTCCCATTGCTATGCCGTCACATACAGCGATAGCAGGGAAAACGATCGGAGTACCGCCGGCCATTGAAACACCTGTTTTTACAGCTTCAACTATCTTGTCGATGTTGATGTGACCGGGAACTATTTCGTTGTAGGAGGAAACGATACCTACAAGAGGGCGTTCCATTTCTTCCTTGGTCATACCGAGTGCGTTGAAGAGTGAACGCTGAGGAGCCTTGTCTACTCCTTCACAGTAAAAATTACATGCCATTTTTATTTGCCGCCTTTTCAGTTAATTTTTTTAAAGTATAAAAAAACTGCTTTCCCGATTTTTAAGCTGTGGCTTTAACCGGGAAAGCAGCTATCTTTTTCAGAATAAATGCCAGCCCGTGTGACTTGGCGATTGTTTAAGTCAAGAAAAAGTTATCAGTTGTTGATGAACTTGTCTTCTTCGTTGTTCCAGCTGTAGAGTTTTCTGATCTCTTCGCCAACCTGTTCAGCAGGATGTTCAGCAGCAAGCTTTCTCATAGCCTTGAAGTGAGCCTGACCGCCTGCAGGTGACATATCGAGGAGGAATTCCTTTGCAAACGAACCGTCCTGGATGTTCTTGAGGATCTGCTTCATAGTTTTCTTTGTTTCCTCTGTGATTACCTTAGGACCTGTGATATAGTCGCCGTATTCAGCCGTGTTTGAAATAGAGTATCTCATTCCTGCGAAACCGCTCTGATAGATGAGGTCAACGATAAGCTTCATTTCGTGGATACATTCGAAGTAAGCGTTTCTTGGATCATAACCTGCTTCAACGAGTGTTTCGAAGCCGCACTGCATAAGAGCACATACACCGCCGCAGAGAACAGCCTGTTCACCGAAGAGGTCTGTTTCTGTTTCTGTTCTGAATGTTGTTTCAAGAACGCCTGCTCTTGCGCCGCCGATAGCAAGACCGTAAGCGAGAGCCATATCCTTAGCCTTGCCTGTAGCATCCTGAGCAACAGCAACAAGACAAGGAACACCCTTACCAGCCTGATATTCGCTTCTTACTGTGTGTCCTGGTCCCTTAGGAGCGATCATTGTTACGTCAACATCTGCAGGAGGAACTATCTGACCGAAGTGGATAGCAAAGCCGTGAGCAAACATGAGCATATCGCCGGCCTTGAGGTTTGGCTCGATATCCTGCTTGTACATAGTAGCCTGCTTTTCATCGTTGATGAGGATCATGATGATATCAGCGAGCTTAGCAGCTTCAGCAGCTGTAAAGACTTCGAAGCCCTGCTTTACAGCCTTGTCCCATGACTTGCTTCCTTCGTAAAGACCGATGATAACTCTTGCCTTGTCACCGAGAGACTCCTTAGCGTTGAGTGCATGAGCATGACCCTGGCTGCCGTATCCGATTACAGCTATTGTCTTACCGTAGAGAAGTGAAAGATCGCAGTCTTCCTGATAAAATACCTTTGCTGAATTTTCCATTATTTTAGAACTCCTTTAATAATTTATTGTGATATATTTTTATGAGCAATAACTCAAGAAAATCAATTTTTTCTGAGACAGTTGCTGCCTCTTTCGAGAGCTACAATACCTGTACGGCATATTTCCATTATGCCAAAAGGCTTTACAAGCTCGATAAAAGCGTTGATCTTTGTGGTTTCACCTGTTATTTCGATGCAGAGAGCATCAGGTGAATAGTCAACTATCTTGGAACGGAAAACGTCAACAGCAGCGAGGATATCCTGTCTTGTTGCAGAATCATTCTTCACCTTTATGAGAAGAAGCTCGCGTGTTACAGTTTCGTCACGTTCCATGATCTGTACCTGTTTTACGTCATGCAGCTTTCTGAGCTGCTTTGTGATCTGATCTCTTGAATAATCATCGCCTGTGAGGGAAACGGTTATTCTTGAAAATTCGGGTGACTCTGTCTCACCTACAGTAAGTGTGTCTATGTTGAAGCCACGTCTTGTAAACATGCTTGAAACTCTTGTCAGAACACCTGATTTGTTTGAAACAAGTATACTGAATATATGTTTTCCCATAAGAGCTTAACCTCCTATATGTGTGATAATGTTGTCGATTGAACCGCCCGGAGGGAGCATAGGAAGAACGAACTCATCCTCGCTTATTGCACAGTCAATGACAACCGGACGTTTTGCGGCAACAGCCTCATCAAGAGCTTTTTTAAGCTCGTCTGTATTTACTGCCGAGAGTCCGAGTGCGCCAAAAGCTTCTGCGAGCTTTGTGAACTTAGTCTGACGGTTGAGAGTAGTGTTTGAATAGTGCTTGTCAAAGAAGAGCGTCTGCCACTGTCTTACCATTCCGAGAACGCCGTTGTTCATAACAACTATGATAACAGGAATGTTGTATGAAACAGCAGTTGCAAGCTCATTGAGGTTCATGCCGAAGCTTCCGTCACCGGTAAAGAGTACAACCGGATCCTTAGAGCCTTCATATGAACCGATAGCAGCACCGAGACCGAAGCCCATAGTGCCGAGACCGCCGCTTGAAACAAATCTTCTTGTCTTTTCGAATCTGTATCTCTGAGCAGTCCACATCTGATGCTGACCTACGTCTGTAACGATAACAGTGTTTTCCGGCATCTTTTCGTTTACGGCGTCTATTATGTCGTAAGGGGTCATAACGTCGGATTTTTTGAGAGCAGAAGCTTCGTCGGCTCTGAACTTTTCGAGCTGTTCATGCCAGTCAGGATTCTGCTTCTGTTCAACCATGTTTATAAGCTTTGCGAGTGTAGTTTTTACATCGCCTGCTATTCCGATGTTTGCTGTGATGTTCTTGTCGAGCTCAGCAGCATCTATATCTATATGTATTATTTTGCAGTTTCTTACATAAACACTCATGTTTCCTGTTGCTCTGTCACTGAATCTTGCACCTACAGCGATAACAAGGTCAGCCTCTGACTGAGCCATGGATGAAGCGTAGTGTCCGTGCATACCCTGCATACCGAGAAATCTCGGGTTTGAGTAAGGTATAGCGGAAATACCCATCATACTGCATCCTATAGCGGCGTCTATCTTGTCTGCAAACTTTACTACCTCTTCTGTAGCGTTGGCGGAAATAACGCCTCCACCGCAGTAGATGTAAGGTTTTTTGGACTGAGCTATCATCTGTGCTGCTTCTTCGAGTGCCTTTTCGCAGGCAACCGGAGCAGGGAGAGAAGGTGCTACAGGGAGATTTTCAAACTCTGTCTGAGCTATCTGGACGTTCTTTGGTATGTCAACAAGGACAGGACCCGGTCTTCCTGAACGTGCGAGCAGGAAAGCTTCTCTGAGAGTATCTGCAAGCTCGTTTATGTCCTTGACTATATAGTTATGCTTTGTTATTGGGAGAGTAATACCGCATATATCGACCTCCTGGAAGCTGTCACGTCCGAGCAGACTGCACGGTACGTTGCCTGTAATAGCGACCATCGGGATAGAATCGAGATATGCTGTAGCAATACCTGTTACAAGGTTTGTGGCACCCGGACCTGATGTTGCAAGAACTACACCTGTTTTGCCCGTTGCACGAGCATATCCGTCAGCTGCATGGGAAGCACCTTGTTCGTGAGCAGTCAGAACATGCTTTATGCGATCCCGGTACTGATAGAGAGCGTCGTAAATGTTTATTACCTGTCCTCCCGGATAACCGAAAATACAGTCACAGCCCTGTTCGATCAAAACTTCAATAATAATCTGTGAACCTGATAATTTCATAAGCGTGTGATTTCCTTTCAATAAATATATACTTTTCAGTTTCCTGTAAAGTCTACAAAAATAATTATACCATAATGAAGAATTTATTTCAACATATATTTTAACAGGAAAATTATTTTTTTATAAGTTTAATGAAAAAAGTCTCCTTTAAAAATTTTTAAAACGACAAATTATATGTGAAAATTAAACAAAACTAATTTGAAAAGTATATTGAAACTGACATTTTGATTTCGGATTGAAAAAATGTTCAAAAATCTGCTTGACAAAAATGAAAAATACGGTTATAATGGACAATATAACAAAAACATATATTCGCTTAATGTGCACATATGTTTTTAACGGCTTAAAAATTTTTCTTAAAGTTTTTGTATATCCCTTTTCGGATTCTAAAAAGATTTTGCTTTATTTTTCGATTTTTGATATTAGGGTAATCAGGGATATCAGCCGGTACGGGGCTCCACATACGGAACATAAGGCTTGTCATTAATTTTTTATTATTTCCCTTACAGCTTTGATGAGAAAAAACGACGCAATGCAGCAGGGTAGGACAAAAGCTGAGATCAGTTTGGAGAGCTGACCATTATTTTAAATCGATTAGTTAGTTACAGACTAATTCGAATACATGGCCCAGTAGCTTAATTCCAGAGCGTTGTTTATCAAAGGTGGCGGTGAAAATCCGCCCGTGGTCTAAAAAAAATTCTCGTAAGTGAGGTAATTGAAATGTTTGAAGACAAGACATTAGTATGTAAGGATTGCGGATCTGAATTCGTATTCACAGCAGGAGAGCAGGAATTCTACGCTGAAAAAGGTTTCGAAAACGAGCCACAGAGATGTAAGGCTTGCCGTTCAGCAAGAAAGGCTTCTTCAAAGGGTGAAAGAGAAATGTTCATTGCAACATGTGCATCATGCGGCGGTGAAGCAAAGGTTCCGTTTAAGCCAAGAGAGGATCGTCCGGTATATTGCAGCGAATGCTTCGCTAAGATGAAGGAAGATTAAGAAATTTACAAAGCGTAGCCTTTTTGTAAGGCTGCGCTTTTTATTCTTACAGGGTTTTTTTATCTTGTAAAAAAGATAAAAGTATGGTATTATTATATTTATAATAAACGAAAATACTTTTTTCATTTACTGAGCAGGTACACGTGCATTTTACAAAACAGGCAGGTGTGACAGGCAACAGAAACAATTACTTCTTATAGTGAAGGCAAAAAGATATTTTTTGTGTTTACTATAATATAAAAATGCATATAGTGAATATGAGGTGATTTTGGATGATAGGAATAATGGACGAAACAAGAAATAAAGAAGCCTTTTTTCAGGTAGCGAGGGATATCACAAGGTATATACATTTTGGGGGATATGATGTTATTGCCGATATAGTTGACAGCTCGTATATTTCTGTAGAAGAAATACAAAAGTTTTTTTCGGAAAACAAGGAGCTTGTGCCGGATAACCCTTATGAACCACGTATATCAGCTATGGATGATATCTATCGATGTGATAAAATCAACGATCTTACATATAATACAGAGTATGATTTTGTACGCGGTGAATCCAAGGCATATATGACTCTTTGCATAAGATTTGTGTATGATGAGGTTGAACCGTATATCACAGTCGAAATAACAGATATAAGAAAAAACTAAAAACTACGGAGGAAAAAACAAATGGATTTTAAAGTAACAAAGCAGATGATCATCGGTGATATTCTCGACAAGTGCCCTCAGACAGCACCTTTGTTTATGGATATGGGTATGCACTGCCTTGGCTGTCCTTCAGCAAGAGGAGAGTCCCTTGAGGATGCATGTTCGGTTCACGGCGTTGACGCTGATGAGTTTGAAAAGAAAATAAACGAATTTATTGCAGCGCTTTAATTACAATTTTTTACAAGAACGCTCCTTTTCAGACTGTGTCAGAGTCTGCGAAAGCCGGGCGTTTCTTTGCTCAGGATAAAAAATCTCTGCATGTTATCACGATAAGCAGGGATTTTTTTGTTTTGTAAGGGTTATATGATAAACTATACTTAAAAAGGTGATCTAAAAATGAACATACAGATATTCGGAAAATCAAAATGCTTCGATACGGCAAAGGCAGGTCGTTTTTTCAAGGAGCACGGAGTAAAATTCCAGTCAGTAGACATACTTTCCAAGGGACTGAGTCAGGGTGAGTTTTCAGCAGTTCTCAGAGCAGTCGGAAGTATAGACAAGCTGATAGATGAAAAGAATAAAAACTACTGTGATATAAAGTACCTTCTTGATGACGCAAAGCCGGAGAAGCTTGCCGAATGTCCGGCACTCTATAAAACTCCGATAGTCAGAAACGGAAAATCCGCAACAGTCGGATATTGTCCGGATGTATGGAAGGAATGGCTTAAGGAAGACAAAAAATAAAGGATAGTGAAGCTTATGTTGAACGACAAAAGACTATTGAAGTGTGCCTGTATGGTCAGCGGAAAGGGTATAGTATGTGATGTGGGAACAGACCACGCATATCTTCCGGTATACCTTGTAAAAAACAATCTCTGCAAGTCTGCCATAGCGTCGGATATTGCGGACGGACCTCTTGATGCAGCGAAGGCCAATATCGCAAAGTACGGTCTTTCCGGAAGTATAGAAACAGTAAAATCAGACGGACTTGAGAACATATGTCCTGACGGTATCTCGGACGTTATCATTGCCGGAATGGGAGCCGAAACTATAAGCGATATCATAAAAAACGCGCAGTGGCTCAAAAAAGACATAAACATCATCTTGCAGCCGATGACAAAAACACCGTTTCTGCGCAGATGGCTTTATGAGAACGGTTTTGAGATAATAAAAGAAGAGGCTGTGTGTGACAATGATTTTATTTATACTGTCATGAATGTAAAATACAGCGGTTATCGTATAAACGTCAGCGAGCTTTTTGCGGATACCGGTATGTTTGATTTTTCCGATAAGGATTCATTAAGCTATGCCCGTAAACAATACACCCGCATAAAAGCTATATCTGACGGAATAAAAAAATCCGGAAAGACTGCTGATACATCTGCACTTGACGAGGAGTGTATCAGGATAAAATCAATAGCAGACGGTGAGAGTAAAGTAACAGTAGGCATGATATATGATGAGATAAACCGTATAGCACCTTTTCACACTCAGGACAGCTGGGATAACTCAGGCCTTCTTGTAGGAGAAAGAGAAACGGAGGTAACCTCTGTTCTTACTGCGCTTGATATAACTCACGAAGTTATTGATGAGGCGATCAGGAAAAAAGCAAACCTGATAATATCGCATCATCCTGTTATTTTTCATCCGTTAAAAAAGCTTTCCTTCAAAAATCCTGCAGTAAGACTTGCGGCAAACGGAATATCCGCAATATGTGTACACACTCCGCTTGACAAGGCAGTAAACGGGATAAACGATATCATAGCGGATATGCTTGAAAGAGAATTCAGGACCGGCATGACAAGATGTCCGATAATTCCGGACGAAAAAAATTCACCTGACGGTGACGGACGAATAGTTACCATAAGCGGTGAGACACTTGGCGCAAAGGCTTTTGCACAAAGGCTTAAGGCAATGTTCGGAGATATTCCGGTAAGATATACGGGAGGAAGCAGACCTGTAAAAAAAGTTGCAGTATGTTCGGGAAGCGGCGGCTCGCTTCTTTCATATGTTGTAAAGCAGGATTGTGACGCATATATAACCGGGGATGTCAAGCATGATGTATGGCTTGATGCCGCGGCAAACGATATTTCACTTTTTGACTGTGGTCACTTCTACACAGAGCAGATAAGTGCAGAATATCTCATGCGTCTTCTGAGAACCTTTGCCCCCGGAATAAGAACAGAAGCTGCTGAAAGCAGCCGTGATATAACAGAGTATATTTTCTGAAGGAGGATACGTTCAGATGGCTTTGGACGGAGCGTTTCTGAGTCTTGTAAAAAAAGAACTTGATTTTCTTGCAGGCTCAAGAGTGGATAAGATATATCAGCCCTCAAGGGAACAGATCATCATAGGACTGCGTTATAAGGGAGGAAGCAGCAGGCTTCTTCTGAGTGCGTCGGCAGACAGTGCAAGAGTGCATATAACAGCGGCAGATATCGATAACCCGGCAGTACCTCCTATGTTCTGCATGCTTATGAGAAAGCATCTTTCAGGAGCAAAGCTTCTTGGTATAAGGCAGGACGGGTTCGAGAGAATATTAAGCTTTGATTTTGAATGCACAAACGAGCTTGGGGATATCGTAGGCATGACTCTTGTCTGTGAGATTATGGGCAAGTATTCAAACATAATCCTTGTGAACCGGGATGGCTTTATAGTAGACAGTATAAAACGTGTAGATGCAGGTATGTCAAGAGCGCGTCTTGTTCTGCCGAAGATGAAATACGAGCTTCCGCCGAGAGACAGCCGTCTTATGTTTACCAGGGCGACGGCTGAAGATATTGCAGATGCGCTTTCAGAATACAGGAGCGGCGATATTTCTAAGGCTCTTGTAAAAATATTTGAAGGTATTTCACCGGTCGTAGCGAGGGAGTGGGTTTTCTATGCGACAAGAGGGATTGATACTGATATTTCGCAGATCGATGAAAACATACTTTCGAGACTTGTTTTCAGGATAAAGCAGACAGCAGAGCAGTTTGAGAACGGCAAGCCTTGTTATACTGTTTTAAAAAACAGAGAAAACATACCCAAGGACTTTTCCTTTATAAACATAACTCAGTACGGCACTATAATGATAACACAGTCTGCGGAAAGCGCCTGTGGTACGCTTGATTATTTTTATGAGGCGAGGGACACCGAATCCCGTATAAGACAGAGAGCAAACGATCTTTTCAAGCTTCTGATAGGACTTACCGAGCGTATAAGCAAGCGAATATCAAACCAGCGTTCAGAGCTTGCAGAGTCTGAGAAAAAAGAATACAGCAAGCTTATGGGCGATCTTTTGTCGGCAAATATATATAAGGTTCAGAAAGGCGACAGATCAGTAATAGTTGAAAACTTCTATGAAGACGGCTGTCCTCAGGTGACTATAGAGCTTGACGAACGTCTGACTCCGCCTCAGAACGTCCAGAAGTATTATCACGAATACAAGAAGCTTGTTACAGCAGAAAGGATCCTTGCTGAGCAGATAAGTAAAAGCAGTGAGGAGCTGGTGTATATAGAGAGCGTTTTTGACTCTCTTACCAGAGCGCGCACAGATCTTGATATCATAGAGCTCAGAACGGAGCTCGCCGAACAGGGATATATCCGTTCAGCAAAGACCAAGGGTAAGCCACCTAAGGAACAGCCGCCGCTCAGGTTCCGTACAAGCGATGGTTTTTCAGTGGCAGTAGGGAGAAACAACAGGCAGAACGACAGGCTTACTCTGAAAACAGCAGGAAAAAGCGATATATGGTTCCATACTCACGATATAACAGGCTCGCATGTCATTCTTTTTACTGAGGGCAGAGAACCATCGGACACGGCGATAAGAGAGGCAGCCATGCTTGCCGCATATCACAGCAGAGGAAAAAATTCTTCACAGGTTCCGGTTGATTATACTCAGGCAAAATTCGTAAAGAAACCGGGCGGCGCAAAACCGGGAATGGTTATTTTTACAAACAACTCCACAGTATATGTAAAGCCTGACGAAGAAACCGTAAACAAACTAAGAGAGGGAAAGTAGCTTGAGAGAAAAAATCAATTCTATAATCGAAAAAAACTTTGAAAAGATGCTGCCTATGCTTGCTGAAATAATCTCTATACCAAGCGTTTCGGGAAAGCCTTCAAAGGAAATGCCATACGGAAAGGAATGTGGCAGGGTGCTCAGAAGATTTCTCGATATGGCAGACGAAGAGGGACTGTATGTTCACAATCACGAAAACTATGTCGGTACTATAGGTTTTAACGAAAAACCGGTAAAGCTCGGTGTGTTATGTCATCTTGATGTTGTTCCGGTTACGGCAGAGGACTGGACTCATGATCCTTTTGGCTGTGAGATAGAAAACGGCAGAGTGTACGGAAGAGGGGCTATAGATGATAAGGGACCTGCTATGGCAGTGCTTTTTGCACTCAAGGCTCTCAAGGAAGCGGGGATAGAGCTTACTCATAACGTGCGTTTTATAGTAGGATGCGATGAGGAAAACGGATCTACAGATCTTGAGTACTATCTTCGCAAGGAAAAAATGCCTCCTCTTGTGTTTACTCCCGATGGTGACTATCCGGTAATAAACATAGAAAAGGGAATGCTCAGGCTCACTCTTTCCGGAAAAGCGGACTTTGGTCACATAATGCTGATGAAAGGCGGAACAGTGCCTAATGCAGTTCCGTCAGACGCATACGCTGTTGTAAAGGGGATCGACGTTTTTCCCGAGAGAGAAAACATCACTGTTATCAAGGAAAACGATGCTTTTTGTGTATCGTACAAGGGCACTGCGGCACACGCATCAACTCCGTCAGGCGGTGAAAATGCGATAACAGGTCTTATAAGCTATCTGCTTGAACTTCCGCTTGACGAAGAAGAAAAGCAGGTTCTCGGTACTATGAAAAAAGCTTTTGTTCACGGGGATTTCAGCGGAAGCGGCTGCAAAATATCCATGTCCGATGAAAAGTCAGGGGCACTCACTCAGGTTCTCAGTATCGTAAGCTATGACGGAAACGAAATAAAATTCAAGGTCGATGTAAGATATCCTGTTTCAGGCAGCAAGGAAGAAATAAAGCAGAAAATAACTAAGGCAGTATCAGAGGCAGGACTTGAGCTTTCTTCTGATATAGAGAGTCTGCCTCACTGCGTAGATGAAAACAGTGAGTTTATCAGAACGCTTCTTGGCGTTTATGAGGACGAAACCGGACAGAAGGGCTACTGCAAGGCGATAGGCGGCGGTACTTATGTTCATGACATAGAAGGCGGAGTTGCTTTTGGAGCAGAGTTCCCGGGAGACGAAAACAACATGCACGGAAACGACGAGTCTATATCTCTCGAAAGCCTTCTTCTCAACACAAAAATAATAGCAAACGCTATATACAGAATATGCAAATAACAGTTTTAAGGAGAAAAACCAAATGGATTCACATGCAGAACAGATAGTAAAGAAGAGTGACGGCGGTTCAGATAATCTGAAAAGAATGCTTTGTCTTGCAGGCGGAGTAGCCGCAGGCGTTCTTCTTATAGCCGCAGGCATGTTCTTAAGACTTGCAATAGTAGGAAGTCTTCTCGGAGTCGCAGCACTTTACGGCGGAATACTCTTAAGCTCAAACTTTGATGTAGAGTACGAGTATATCATAGTAAACGGTGAACTTGATATAGACAAGATACTCGGAAAGAAAAAAAGAAAAAGCATGCTTACTGTCAAGGCGTCGGATTTTGAGAACTTCGGAAAATACGACAAGCTGACAAAGGAAAACGATGATGCTACAATAATCTGGGCGGTCGGAACAAGTATTTTCGATGAGGAAGATCCCGATACTTATTTTGCCGACTTTGACCACAGCGTCTATGGAAAATGCCGTCTTCTCTTCTCGCCTTCAGACAAGATCCTCAGAGAGATAAAGCTTTATCTGAAGGGAAATCTTAAGCAGACTATCGGAGATCTGCCTGAGGAAAAAGAATATGATCTTTAATATATAGTAAACGACAGATTTATTCTGACGTTCACTATAAAATTAATCATCTGTTGTGAAGATAAGTTTATGATTATCATTGAAAAGTAAAAAAATATATGTTATAATAATATAAAGTTGTGCGTTATGCACTTTTTATGGCGTGTTTCACACAACAAAAAAATATAGGGATAGTCTTATAGTAAACTATTATTTGGAGAAAGGAAGGACGTTTGTCGATGAATGCGAAGCGTCGGAAAACGATAGGGGTTATAACAACTGATCCGGAAAATATCTATCAGGCAACCGTTCTGGAAGGAATATTCAGAAAGGCAAACGAGCTTGACCTTGATGTACTGGTTTTTACAACCTTTGTAAAAGCAACACATCCGAACCTCCAGTATCTCAAGGGAGAAGCAAATATCTACAACATAATAAACTTTGATATGCTTGACGGAGTTATACTTCTTACGCTTTCTTTCAAGTATCATTCTGACAATATCATTTTTGATCAGATAGAAAAGCTTATGAAGGAAAAGTGCCGTTGTCCTGTTATTACAGTTGACGAGTCTATGGGAGACTATGAGCATATATCGACCGATGATGAAGAATCCTTCAGAAGTATTACCGATCATGTTATAGAAGTTCACAACTGCAAAAAGCTTTATCTTCTTGCCGGTGAAAAGGGCACAGTTACTTCTGATATGAGATACAGGGGATTTGTCAAGTCACTCAGATCTCATAACATAGAGCTTGAAGAGAAAAACATCTTCTACGGCGAGTTCTGGTATACGTTCGGCGAACGTATAGCGGGACGTATAGCAGACGGAGAGCTTGAAAAGCCTGAGGCTGTTATTGCAGCAAGTGATTATATAGGTCTTGGATTTATAAACGAAGCTACAAAGCATGGTTTCCGTATTCCCGGAGATTTTATAGTTACAGGATATGACGGGGTTATAGAATCAAGAGCAAACGAAATAACCCTTACGTCGTATATCCCTCCTATAGCTGAAACAGGGGAATACGCTGTTGTAAGACTGTATGAAAAAATAAACAAGAAACAGCTTGAGTACAGCAGGAGCTATTACGGAAAGCTTGTATGCGGAATGTCATGCGGATGTCATATAACAAACTCCGGAAAGAGAGAAAAGGACGACTATGGATATATAGCGCCTTATTCGAGTCAGGAGATAGACATGCAGAAGTTCCTTATGAGCTATATGGCTGAAACTCTGACAGAGGCATCCGGGATGAACGAGTGCTACGACAAAATATTAAAACACGCGTATCTTGTTGATAACTGTCAGGAGTACTTCTTATGCACATGTGACGAATGGGATTCTATAAAAAGCGATGATGATGCATACTACGGCAATGACTGCGGATACACCGAAAAAGTAAAAATCTGCGTTTACCGCTGTATTCCGGAGCTTTTTCACGAGTGGAGAGTGCAGGGTGAGATAGATCCCTACATAAACACATTTTTTGAAACCACTCATATGCTTCCTAAGATTTTTGAGCCTCAGCGTGATATACCGGCAGTATATTATTTTACACCGGTTCATTTTAACGGAAGAAGAATAGGCTACTCTGTTCTGCGCTGTCCGCACGGGAACGCTACTGTAAACTTTATCTATCAGATATGGAGCAGATATGTAAACAACGCCCTCGAAATGATGAGAGTAAGAGAGCTTCTGTACATGATGTCTACTCATGATGTTATGACAGGTCTCTGCAACAGAAACAGTCTGAAAAATCATATCAGAAGACAGCTTGAGCATTCACGTATGAAAAATATCGAACTGTATGTCGAGTTTGTGGATATGAACAGACTGAAGCTCATAAACGACGTGTATGGTCATGATGCCGGAGACGATGCAATAAACGTTCTCGCTCAGACGATATCCTCTGTATGTACTGAACACTGCGTGTGTGTGCGTATGGGCGGAGATGAATTCATCATAATAGGCTGTTCGGAAGACGCGAGAAATGAAATAAAAGTCAAGACAATACTTATAAACAATCTGCTTGAAAACTACAATCTTACTTCCGGTAAGCCCTATGAAGTAACAGCAAGCTTCGGCTCGAGCTGCGGAAAACCGCGGAGCGAGGAGGATGTAGATGCTATGATAAATGAAGCGGACGAAAAGATGTATATATATAAGAAAGCTTTTAAGGAAAAGCAGGGAAAGATGCACTGACATACGCAGGCTTAAGTATATTGTTTTATAGTGAAAGTCAGAATAAACCTGACTTTCACTATAATAATTTTATTTTTATTGACTTGCACATCTGCTGACTGTGAAAGCTGCATACAGGCTGATAGAAAACGAAAAACTTTTTGGTTTTCTATGAATATCAAGGAGAATAAAAAATATGCCTTATATAACAGAAATAAAAGATCTTTCATCTGAGGCTCTGAAACCGTTTGTTTCTTCTAACGAGATACAGCTCAGACGGTGGTTTGAGCCTGAAAACGGTATCTTTATTGCAGAGAGCCCCAAGGTGATAAGGCTGGCACTTGACGCAGGGTATGAGCCTATCTCTGTTCTTGCCGAAAGAAAATACACTATGGGTAAGGCTGATGACATAATCAGCCGTATGGGAGATATCCCCGTGTATACAGCTGATTCGGATATACTTACAGGCATAACCGGTTTTAAGCTTACGCAGGGCGTTCTTTGCGCAATGAAAAGAAAAGACCTTCCGGATGCTTCGGAGATCTGCAGAAACGCATCGCGTATAGCAGTGCTTGAAGATGTTATGAATCAGACGAACATAGGAGCTGTCATACGTTCAGCAGCTGCACTGGGAATAGACGCTGTTCTGCTTACTCCTGCCTGCAGCGATCCGTTATATCGACGTTCGGTCAGAGTAAGTATGGGAACAGTTTTCAAGCTGCCGTGGACCTATCTTGACAAGGGGGCTCCTGACTATGTCGGAGAGCTTAAGGCTATGGGTTTTACAACAGTGGCTATGGCTCTTCACAGCAACACTGTAAACATTGATGATCCTTCAGTAAGATCAGGACAAAAGCTTGCAGTCATACTTGGAACAGAGGGCGAGGGACTAAAAGAATCCACTATAAAAAGCTGTGATTACACAGTAAAGATCCCCATGTCCCACGATGTTGATTCACTTAACGTTGCCGCTGCTTCGGCTGTGGCGTTCTGGGAATTATGTAAAAAATAAAAACAGTCTTAAAAACGTTGTGATACGTTTTTAAGACTGTTTTTTAATTATCAGATAAACTCAAGGATTTCTTCGGGTGAGTTTACTATAAAATCAGCTCCTGCGGCTGTGAGCTCTTCTTCTGTACGGAAGCCCCATGTGCATCCTATGGATTTTATTCCTGCATTTGCCGCTGTCATGATATCAACATCGGAGTCACCGGCAAGAATAACATCTTCCTTTGAAAGCTCAAGTTCATTCAGTATATCAAGTATAATATCAGGGGCAGGTTTCGCTTCTCTGTTCTGACGTTTGCCGAGAACTATAGAAAAACTGTCCTCAGGGAACATCTGGTTTATTATTGATTTTGTGAACCCGTCAGGCTTGTTTGAGGCTACGGCAAGCTTTATGTGATTGTTTTTAAGTTCTGATATCAGATATGGTATTCCTTCATACGGGAGGGATTTGTCAGTGCAGTGCTCGCTGTAGTATTCTGAAAAGAGCGAACAGAGAGTTTCTGTTTTTTCGTTATAGTCCGTGTAGTTTTCAAGCGCTCTTTCACAGAGCTTCATTGCACCGTTACCTACCATTTTTTTGTATGCCTCAACAGAATGAGGAGCATAGCCCATTTTTACAAGACTGTTGTTCATTGCGTCTGCGATATCTTCAAGAGAATCTATGAGTGTGCCGTCAAGATCAAAAATAATAGCTTTATACATTGTACTGGACTTCCTTTTAAAGTATTTTTATATGAGAAAAAATTTTTTGTTTTTTAAAAAACTTTGCCGCTTCCGTAATATGTCAGAGAAGCTTTGCAAGGAGCGCAGAGTATTTTTTTCTGAATTCATCAAAAGTATCGTTTTCGATAGCCTCGCGTATTTTTTCGGTAAGTGTATTGTAGAAGTAGAGGTTGTGCATTACCGCAAGTCTGCCGGCAAGCATTTCCCGGGATTTGAAAAGATGGCGTATATATGCTCTTGAGAAGCTGCGGCATGCCGGACAGTCGCAGTTTTCGTCTATAGGGCGAGGGTCTGTTTCGTAGCACTTGTTTGTAAGATGCATTATTCCGCTCCATGTGAAAACAGTGGCGTGTCTTGCGTTTCTGCTCGGCATTACACAGTCAAACATATCAACACCTCTTGCGACAGCTTCTATGATGTTTGACGGAGTACCCACTCCCATGAGATAACGTGGTTTGTCTTCAGGCATATGCGGCTCGACAGCATCAATGATTCTGTACATATCCTCAGTGCTTTCGCCTACAGCAAGACCTCCTATAGCATATCCGTCAAGGTCAAGAGCTGCTATTTCTTTCATGTGCTTTACTCTGAGATCCTCGTATGTACAGCCCTGGTTTATACCGAAGAGCATCTGTCCTGGGTTTATTGTGTCGGGAAGACTGTTAAGACGCTGCATTTCTGATTTGCAGCGCACAAGCCATCTTGTCGTTCTTTCACATGAGAGCCTTGAGTATTCGTGAGTAGCAGGATTTTCGACGCATTCATCAAACGCCATAGCTATTGTAGAACCAAGGTTTGACTGGATCTGCATGCTTTCCTCAGGTCCCATAAAAATCTTCTTTCCGTCTATATGGGAGTTGAAGTATACGCCTTCTTCTTTTATTTTACGGAGCTTTGCAAGAGAAAATACCTGAAAACCGCCGCTGTCTGTAAGTATTGGCTTGTCCCAGTTCATAAACCTGTGAAGTCCGCCCATCTGCTTGATTATATGGTCTCCCGGACGGACGTGAAGATGATATGTGTTGCAGAGCTCAACCTGACACTTCAGTTCGTTTTTAAGGTCTACAGATGATATTCCGCCCTTGATGGCAGCTGATGTTCCGACGTTCATAAAGCACGGTGTCTGAAACGTTCCGTGTACAGTTTCAAACTGTCCGCGTCTTGCTTTGCCGTTCTTTTTTATTAGTGTGTACATGAAAAAAATCCTTTTCTTTTTATAAATTTATATGATGAGCATAGCGTCGCCGAAGCTGAAAAATCTGTATTTTTCTTCGACAGCTTTTTTGTATGCTTCCATTGTTTTTTCATAACCGTAAAAAGCTGAAACAAGCATGATAAGCGTGCTCTCAGGAAGATGAAAGTTTGTTATAAGTCCGTCAAGAACCTTGAAGCTGTATCCGGGATATATAAATATATCAGTATACCCGTCGGATTCGGTTATAGCTCCGTTTCCGAACGTTGCAACGCTTTCGACTGTACGGCAGGATGTTGTGCCGACAGCAATAACTCTTCCTCCTGCAGCCTTTGTACTGTTTATAAGCTTTGCAGTTTCAGAAGGAAGGTGATAGTGCTCCGAATGCATTTTGTGTTCGAGTATGTTGTCTGTCTTGACCGGTCTGAACGTTCCGAGTCCGACGTGAAGTGTAACATATGCTATGTTTACACCTTTGGATTTTATTTTTTCAAGCATCTGCGGAGTAAAGTGAAGACCTGCCGTAGGTGCAGCAGCAGAACCGGGCTCTCTTGAATAAACCGTCTGATATCTTTCCTTGTTTTCAAGCTTCCGGGTTATATACGGAGGCAAAGGCATATGCCCGATATCTTCGAGAGCGGTAAAGAGGTTTCCGTCACAGCAAAACTGTACGACTCTGTTTCCGTCTTCCTTTACTTCAACGACCTTAGCGTGAAGTCTGCCGTTTCCGAAAACAAACTCAGCGCCTTCTCTTGCTTTTTTTCCGGGACGGCATATTATTTCCCACAGCTTATCGCCCTTCTGTTCAAGCAGGAGAAACTCTATAGCAGAGCCTGTACCGCATTTTTCTCCGTAGAGTCTTGCAGGAAGAACTCTGGAGTCGTTGAGTATAAGGAGATCGCCTTCTCTGAGATGTTCACAAAGATCATAAAAGTGCTGATGTTCTATGGTATCGGTTTCTTTTGAAAGAATCATGAGCCTTGAATGGTCTCTCGGTTCAACAGGAGTCTGTGCAATAAGCTCCTCAGGGAGATCATAGTAAAAATCCGATGTGCTCATTGTGTGCATTTTTACATTTTGTCCTTTCTATTCCGTTTATTTCACTTATAAAAAATTATAACATATTTTTTAAGCCATAGCAATAAATATTTTTTTCATACTCATAATTTTCATACTCATAAAAAAGTGATACAGGTAACACAAAAAAGAAAGAGGCATATTATATTATAGTGATTATTGTAAATGACATATTATTGTTTTGTGAATCTGCAAACGGTGCCGGTTTACTGTACTGAATTTTTGTTGTTTACTGTACTTATCCTAAAAAACTATTGACAACAAGCCCGTAACGTGATATTATATTTAAAAGATAGAGGTGCGGTGAGATCAGTATCGTCTGTAAGGAAAACCATTCCGTTATCAGCAGATGAGAAAGGCAGAGCCGCCGAAGAGTGTTTCCCGGTAAGATTCACTTTGGGTATATGTCAAACAGGCATATAACTGTCATCATTCAGTGTGATGGAGGGCTATCGGTATACAGGCATGGATGTATTTCACATTTCCCTGCAGGATGTGTACCAGTATTTTTCTGATTATATTGACTGATGGACCGGTTCAAAAAAATTTTTTTTGTTTCCGGTTTTTTTATATCTGAAATCATATTATAGCAAAAGTCAGTTTTATTCTGATGTTCACTGTAATTGCAAAAAGTATTTTGTGATTAAGTCAAAAAAGTTTTACGGAGGTTATTTTTTATGAAACAGTTCAACGTAGGTATCATCGGCGCGACAGGTATGGTTGGCCAGAGATTTGCTACACTTCTTGAAAACCACCCATGGTTTAACGTAAAGGTTCTTGCCGCTTCACCACGTTCTAAGGGAAAGACATACGAAGAAGCAGCAGGCAGCAGATGGGCTATGACAACACCTATGCCTGAGTCAATGAAAAACATGGTACTTATGGATGCAGCAGCAGATATAGAGGCTATCGCTTCAATGGTTGACTTTGTATTCTGTGCAGTAGATATGAAGAAGGACGAGATCAAGGCTCTCGAAGAGGCTTACGCAAAGGCAGAGTGTCCTGTAGTTTCAAACAACTCAGCTCACAGATTTACAGATGATGTTCCTATGGTTGTTCCTGAGATAAACCCTGAGCATATTGAGATCATCAGCTCACAGAGAGAAAGACTCGGCACAAAGAGAGGCTTTATCGCAGTTAAGTCAAACTGTTCTATCCAGAGCTATGTACCGGCACTTCACCCTCTTAAAAAATTCGGCATAAAGAACGTTCTTGCTTGTACATACCAGGCTATATCCGGTGCAGGAAAGACTTTTGAAACATGGCCGGAGATGGTAGATAATCTCATTCCTTTTATCGGCGGTGAGGAAGAAAAGTCCGAGCAGGAGCCACTCAAGGTATGGGGTACTATCGAAAACGGAAAGATAGTAAAGGCTCAGACACCTGCTATCACAACACAGTGTCTCCGTGTACCTGTATCCAACGGTCATACAGCTGCTGTTTTCGTATCCTTTGAACAGAAGCCTTCCAAGGAAGAGATACTCAAGTGCTGGAAGGAGTTCGCCGGTGTTCCTCAGGAACTCGAGCTTCCACACGCTCCGAAGCAGTTCCTCAACTACTTCGAAGAGGATAACCGTCCGCAGGCTAAGCTTGACAGAGATATGGAAGGCGGTATGGCAGTATCTATAGGCCGTCTCAGAGAAGATACACAGTATGACTACAAGTTTGTATGTCTTTCACACAATACATTAAGAGGTGCCGCAGGCGGTGCAGTACTTCTTGCAGAGTTACTTGCTGCAAAGGGATATTTTGACTGATCCTAAAAAATTTTTCAGGAGAGAGGTTTTGCTATGAAGAACACAATTTTTACCGGTGCGGGAGTTGCTATTGTAACACCTATGAACGCAGACGGTTCCATAAACTTTGAACAGTTCGGAAAGAACATAGATCACCAGATAGAAAATTCAACTGACGCTATTATCGTATGCGGAACAACAGGTGAATCTTCTACAATGACAGACGAAGAGCATATTGAGTGCATAAGATTTACAGTAGAGAGAACAGCAAAGAGAGTTCCTGTTATTGCAGGTACAGGAAGCAACGATACAAAGTACGCTATCGAGCTTTCTCAGAAAGCCGAAGAAGCAGGAGCTGACGGTCTTCTTGTTGTTACTCCTTACTACAACAAGACTTCACAGAGAGGCCTTGTAGCACACTTCAACGCTATTGCAGACAGCGTGAATATTCCTATCATTCTTTACAATATCCCCGGAAGAACAGGAGTAAACATCGCTATTGACACATACAAGGAGCTTGCAAAGCATAAGAACATAGTTGCTGTAAAGGAAGCAAGCGGAAACATGAGCTATGTTGCTCAGCTCATCGCCGAATGCGGTGACCTGCTTGATGTATACAGCGGAAACGACGATCAGATAGTTCCTCTTATGGCACTTGGCGGAAAGGGTGTTATTTCAGTTCTTTCAAACGTTATGCCTAAGGAAACACATATGATTACACAGTACTGCCTTGATAACGATGTTGCAGAGGCAGCAAAGCTCCAGGCTAAGTATCTCAGATTTATAAACAGCCTTTTCATAGAGGTAAATCCTATACCTGTAAAGGAAGCAATGAACATAATGGGCTTAGGCGGCGGAGTATGCCGTATGCCGCTCTATCCTATGGCTGAAGAAAACATCGCAAAGATGAAGAACGCTATGGCAGAAATAGGTCTTATATAATTTTTGTAGTAAACGCAAAAAATATTTTACGTTTATTATAAGACTCTGAAAGGAATGAAAAAAATGACTGATATAGTTATCAGCGGTGCGAACGGCCGAATGGGAAAAATGATATATTCGTGCGTTTCCGAGAGAGAGGACTGCAGAGTTGTAGGCGGTATAGATATTTTTACAGAGAGCTATGCTGATTTTCCGATAGTAAAAACTCCTGCTGAGCTTACTGTAAAACCGGATGTTATCATTGATTTTTCAAACCCTGCTTTGCTTGATGGTCTTCTTGACTACTGTCTTATGTCCGGTACTCCTGTTGTGTTTGCTACGACCGGTTATTCGGATGAGCAGATAGCAAAGATAAAAGCTGCATCTGAGCAGATACCTGTATTTTTCTCATGGAATATGTCTATGGGTATAAACCTTCTTGTTGAGCTTTCAAAAAAAGCAGCTGCTTTTCTCGGAGAACAGTATGATATCGAGATCATCGAGAAGCATCACAACCAGAAGCTTGATGCGCCGAGCGGAACAGCGCTTATGCTTGCAAACGGCATAAACGAAACCTTTGACAACACAAAGCAGTATATCTATGACAGACATTCACAGCGTAAAAAACGTGAAAAGAAAGAGATCGGTATTCACGCTGTAAGAGGTGGTACTATTGTAGGTGAACATGAGATTATCTTTGCCGGAAAGGATGAGGTTATCACTCTTTCACACAGTGCTGCTTCAAGAACAGTATTTGCAGTAGGTTCTATAAACGCTGCAGTGTTTTTAAAAGGAAAGAATGCCGGTATATATGATATGTCGGATGTTCTCAAAGAGATATAAAAAAT
This sequence comes from Ruminococcus sp., assembly GCA_015066815.1. Classification (GTDB taxonomy): domain Bacteria; phylum Bacillota; class Clostridia; order Oscillospirales; family Ruminococcaceae; genus HUN007. The sequence continues at coordinate 49,668 of SVNR01000004.1, read as the reverse complement.
ATAAAAAACAAGGCTTCCCGGTGGAGTCTTGTTTTTTGTGTAAAAAGCTCGTGTTTTATTCTTGCTGCCCTTATACGATCCGCCTGATCTGCGGATCCGGTGCGTATCGGCCGGCAGCAGCCTGAAAAAAATATCCCTTTGTGTCTCTTGCTTTTTTGAATCGTTTGTTATATACTTAATAGGTGTTATGTTTTACGAAAGGACGTTTTTTATGAGCATTAAAAAAATCGGTTTTGATAACGACAAGTACCTGAAAATGCAGTCTGAACATATAAGAGAGCGTATTTCGCAGTTCGGAGACAAGCTTTATCTTGAGTTCGGCGGCAAGCTTTTTGACGACTTCCATGCTTCCCGTGTTCTACCCGGTTTTAAGCCTGACAGTAAGCTTCAGATGCTCCTTCAGCTAAAGGATGAGGTAGAGGTAGTTATCGTAATCAACTCTGCGGATATCGAGAAAAACAAGGTCAGAGGAGATCTTGGTATTACCTATGACGTAGATGTTATCCGTCTTTACAACATCTTTTCAAAGATAGGTCTTTATGTCAGCAGTGTTGTTCTGACTCAGTATGAGGGACAGGCATCTGCGGATGCTTTTCAGGAAAGACTTGAAGCACTCGGTATAAAAGTATATCATCACTATCATATCAAAGGCTATCCGTCCGATCTTCAGCTTATTATGAGTGATGAGGGATACGGAAAAAACGACTTCGTGGAAACCACCCATAATCTTGTTGTCGTTACAGCACCGGGTCCGGGCAGCGGAAAAATGGCGACCTGTCTTTCTCAGCTCTATCACGAACATAAAAGAAACGTCAAGGCAGGATATGCAAAGTTTGAAACATTTCCTATATGGAACATTCCGCTTCGCCATCCTGTAAACATTGCCTACGAGGCCGCTACTTCAGACCTTAACGATCTCAATATGATCGATCCGTTCCATCTTGAAGCTTACGGTGTGACTACAGTAAACTATAACCGTGATGTTGAGATTTTTCCTGTACTTAACGCTATGTTTGAAAAAATAATCGGAGAGTCTCCGTACAAGTCACCTACAGACATGGGAGTAAACATGGCAGGAAGCTGTATAGTTGATGATGAAGCAGTACGGGAAGCGGCAAAACAGGAAATAGTACGCCGTTACTATAACGCACTTTGCGGCAGACGTCAGGGAAGTGTTTCTGATGAGGAGGTATATAAGCTTGAGCTTCTGATGAAGCAGGCAGGAGTGAGCTCTTCAGACAGAAAAGTCGTTGCGCCGGCTCTCGAGAGAGAAAAAAACACAGGTGCTCCTGCTGCAGCTATGGAGCTTCCGGACGGAACGATCATTACAGGCAAGACCTCAAACCTTCTTGGTGCATCATCAGCAGTTCTGCTCAACGCACTGAAGTATTTTGCTAAGATAGACGATGATGTTCTGCTTATGTCTCCTCAGGTCATAGAGCCTATACAGAACCTTAAGGTAGGACATCTCGGCAACATAAACCCCCGTCTTCATACGGATGAAACTCTGCTGGCGCTTTCTATCTGTGCTACAACAAGCGAAAAAGCAAAGCTTGCTATGGATGAGATAGCGAGTCTCCGTGGCTGTGAGGTTCATTCTACAGTTATTCTTTCGGCAGTTGACGAGAGGATATTCAAAAGACTCGGAGTAAACGTTACCTGTGAGCCGAAGTACGAAAGATAAACCTTAAAAAAAGATACCGGAACCTTATGCTCCGGTATCTTTTTTTTAAAGAAACTCTTTTATATCCTTTTCCATGTTTTCTTCTATGCTGATAAGTCTCTTGGCAAGTGTTTTGGATTTTTCGTCTGCTCCCTCGTACTGGTTGAGATATTTCTGAAGGGATTTTATTCCCATATCACATCCGTCTGTCATCAGGTCTGCGATAACGTTATCGGATTCGTCAAGTGCTAGCTTGACGTTTGTTTTTATCCATGACATACCCTTTGCCATTACGTTCGGTTCTTTGCCGTCGTCGTGATATTTGTCAAGCAGCTCCTGAAGCTCCTCTGCGAGCTTCTGATGTTCTTTTTTTCCTTCGGAAAGGATATTCTTAAGCTTTTCGTTGCTTGTGTAGTCGAGAACATCTTCTATTGAGGAGATTCCCATTTTTACACCTGCGTCACATTCGCGGAGAAGTCGTATAGTATCGTGTTCTATCATTTTTTATACCTTACTTTTCTGATAATGATAACTTATGCAATAATATTATTACCTGATTTTTAGAAATTATAACCTTAATATTTCATTTTTTTCTATTTTTATGAGCTCAGGAACCGGTTTTGTAGTTGTTTTTCACATAAAACCTATCTGTTTATGTGAAAATGCTTAAAAAAACGAAAGTATTAGATATTTTTTTATATAAACTATTGACAATCGACAAACCTTCTGCTATAATAGGATTATGAGATAAGGGATTATCTGATCTCAAAAAAATATAATTTTTTTTATATTCAGAAAGGTGGATTTATTATGAAAAAGTTGATGGAAAGAACTATGAAACGCGTTGCTGAAAACAAGAAAAACGGCAAGAAATCACTCAAAGGTTTTACATTGGTTGAAATTATCGTTGTTCTCGTAATTCTCGCAATTCTTGCAGCGGCTATGATTCCAGCACTTACGGGGTACATTGATAAGGCGAGGGACAGAACAGATATTTCAGAAGCAAGAAACGCTCTCACAGCAGCTCAGACTCTTGCAAGTGAGGCTTATGGTTTAGGTAAGGAGATTCAGACAGGGGCAAGTCAGTCGCAAACAACCACCGAAAATGACGGCGGTTATGATGCAGGTTATTCGTTTGATAACATGGAAACTTTGGCAGAGTGTTCAGGTAATATTACTTCTATTACTGTAAACGATAAAAACAAGATTACAGCTATGACTTATGTGGTTTCTGATGAAAAAACAATTAACTATACTAGTGCTACAGGTTTTACTGTAACAAAAACCACAGGATCTTCAGGTACATAATAACTAAAATACTCTTGTAAGTATTACAATATAAGTATTACAAAAGCATTCAGCACTTGATATGAGTGCTGAATGCTTTAAAACTTTTTTACAGGAAATAAAGAAAAACAAACCGGGGGATGAGGGTATATGGCAGTATATCAGTATGTTGCCTCCAATATGGGAGGAAAAATAAAAAAAGGGCAGCTTACAACAGCAAACCCCGAACAGCTCAGGGAGCTGTTGAAGCAGCAGAATCTTTTCCTTATAAGCTACGAGGAAAAGGCAAACATGACAACAGGAAGAAAACTCAAGTCGAACGAGCTTGCAGAGCTGTGCAGGGAGCTTGGCTCACTTTTAGGCTCAGGCATATCTGTGGTTCGTTCCTTTACAATAATCAGCGGACGTGATATCGATCCGAAGCTAAAAAAATCATATACAAACATATCAACACAGATAAAAAGAGGCGTTCCGCTTTCGGACGCCATGGAGCTTCAGGGACGTATGTTTCCTGAGATGCTCGTAAACATGATCCGTGCCGGTGAGGAGAGCGGAGATATAGACAAGACCTTTGATAAGATGGCAGTTCACTATGACAAGGAATATCGGATGGCCGGAAGTGTAAAGAGTGCGCTGACTTATCCGATAGTCCTTCTTGTGCTTATAGTGGTTGTTATGATGGGTCTTTTTACTTTTGTGCTTCCTACGTTTTTTGAGCTTTTTGAAGACATGGAGGTCCCTCTCATAACACAGATAGTTATGAACTTAAGTACTTTTATAAGAGAGAACATTATCATAATAGCTCTTGTCGCTGCTATATCGGTAACGCTTATAGGCTTCATAGTTACTCTCTATCCGGTAAAGTATCAGATAGACAAGTTCATACTAAAGCTTCCTAAGATAGGAAACCTTATAAAAATAGTCTATACGGCTCAGTTTGCGAGAACCCTTGCTTCTCTGTATGCAAGCGGTATAAACATCGTAGACAGCCTTCAGATATCAAAAAACACTCTCTCAAACTATTATATAAGAGAACAGTTTGACGATGCAGTAAAAAAAATACGTGCAGGAATAACTCTTTCAGAAACCCTCAGGGGAATAGACGGCTTTGATATCAAGCTTTCACAGACAGTTGAGGTTGGTGAGGAAACCGGTCAGCTTGACAGAATGCTTAACTGTACTGCCGACTCCTATGAGTATGAGTCACAGGCGGCTATAAACAAGATGATAACTATACTTCAGCCTGTTATGATAATCATACTGGCGGGTCTTGTTCTTGTGGTTATAGGTTCAGTAATGCTTCCTATATTCAACATGTACAGCAGTATCGAGGGTGCTTCCGACAGGAGCGGAGGCTATGAGGTTCAGGCAGTGCGCGATATAAGTGAGTGGAAGGAGGTATAGTTATATGGGAGTCACAACATCAGTATATATTTCTAACGAGTCTATACACGTAGTAAAGGGGACAGGCTCAAAAAGAAACGTAAGGATAAAGGAGATAATAGAATCAAAGGTCCAGGAGGGCTGTATAATAAACGGTGTTATAACCGATCAGGCTGCACTGAAGCAGAGCATAGAATCAGCTGCCATAGATTCCAAAAGCATCAGGCTTGTTATAGACGGTGCAGGAGTTATGACAAAGCTTCTTGAGGTTCCTATGCTAAGAGATAAGGAAAAGCTCACGACTCTCATAAACGATAACTTCCAGGATATAGATAACCGTGAAAACATGATAACCGACTATATGGTTCTTGAACAGCGTAACTCTGCAGGAGGAGCAACAGTTCTTGCAACTCTTGTAGAGAAGGAGTTTGTTTCGGAGTATATAGAGCTTTTTGAATCTCTCGGATTTAAGATAGAGTCAATAGACATCTCTCTTGCTTGTATGATAAAGTACATCATGAACATAAACGACCTTATAGATGAAACTTTTGTTTATGCAGTCGTTGACAAGCATACTGTTACGTTTGCTCTTTTTGTTGAAGGGGACTACAGGTTTTCAAGAAGGATAAGAATAGTAGCGGAGGACAACAAGGAGGAGCTGTTTGACGAGCTTGTGAGAACACTTCTTAACCTTATACAGTTCAATAAGTCAGAAAAAACCAACAACGATATCACTGACTTCTACTTTGTAGGCTTTTTGCCGGAGTATGATGAAATATACAGAAGGCTTACCGATACTATAGGAGTAAGCGTGACTGCAGCACCTGTTCCTGATGAGATAAAGTACAAGGGAACGGAAAACGCAAACAATTTTATTTATGCTATAGGAAACATGATCGATTTGTAAACGGGGGTTTATAAATATGAGGAAAATGAAGAGAAAAAACATCAATCTTTATGAACAGTATCAGAAAACCATCGGCAAAGAAAAAAGAAAAAAACTCAGTACAAAAACTACTATAATAATATACGGCGGCTCAGGCATTCTTGTTCTTGTCGGTGTGTATGTAGTTTTTTATCTCCAGTACAGGAGTGTACAAAAAGAATATGACTTTTTGTATGAACAGATATATTCTGAGGCTGCAGCAGAACAGTCGGTAAACGCAGAAAGACTCGAATACGAAAACCAGATACTTCAGCTAATAGAGGAAAAGCATGCTGAAAACAGAGAAACTATAGAAGAGGGAAACAAACAGACAAGAAAGCTATACCCGGAGCTTATAGAGGATATACTTCAGTGTCAGTATGAGGATACGAGGATAAACATGATATCGTTTGATCAGGGTATCGTGTTCATAAGCGTTGAGGCCAAGGAGCCGTATCAGGCTTCAGGCTTTGTAAGCGAGCTTGACAGTATGAATATATTCAGTAACGTGACATATCTGGGTTATGCCCGTGTAGGTGATGTCTATATATTCTCGGCAACGGGGGATTTTGACGTTGATGACGAGAGGACAGTTACAGAGGAACAGGAGGAGGAGTAACAGATGAAAAACATAAGTAAAAAACAGATGATAACGCTTATTGTTCTGATAGTTATACTTATCCTTGTTATAGCTGTTCAGTATTTTTACAGGCCTATTTTAAGTAAAAAAGCTGAGCTTACAGAAAAAGTAGACAGTATGAACATGGTATATGAAGATATGAAAATGCTCGCAGCCTTCTATAGTATAGATTCTGTCACATACAAGGAGGAAAAGGAGCTTCTTGATAAAAAACGCCGTGACTTTCTTCCTTTTATGAAAAACGGTCAGCAGGATAACATGATAACAAACATGCTTCTGTCCTGCAATCTTGTGATAGAGTCCTCAGATGTTTCACCGTTCAAGGCAGATACAGTCCAGGTCAAGTGCAGCGTAATGGAGGACGGCGAAGACGGTGTTGACGCATATTCTGTTATATCCATGTATCCGCAGGGGGGAAAGGTAGTTTCCAGTACTGAAGACACAGTTGTTCTTGAGTATGAGACAGGTGAGTATTCCCGTGAAATATACTATGATATTGCAGGAAGATACGGTGATATCATAAGATTTCTTTCAATGGTATATAATGAAAAATCAATGGAGATAAGCAGCTTTTATTTTAACAGCGGAAATCTGAACGGTGATAAGCCTTACAATTCTTCAGAGATTGATGACCTGATAGAAGAGCTTGAGGAGGGAAATCCTGTTGATTCGGGAGTTGTAAACAACACTGTATACAAAGCAGGGATAGGCATAAAGGTCTATATGTATGACAGAAACTTTACACTGAAGTCGAGAACTGATTAGTCTTTATTATACCTCTTGCACATACGCTGACTGCGTCAGCTTAGTGCATATCGGCTGATAGTAAAAAACGGAGGCGAGGTTTTTATATGAAAAAAAAGTATAAAGGTTCCGCTATGCTGTGGGCTGTCTGTTCTTTGCTGATTATAACATTTGTTCTGACAGGACTTCTTGCTTTGAATAAGTCTTATGCCGAGGAGGAGATCACAAACATAGCCTCGAGACGGGCTGAGTATCTTGCGCGTTCGGGTGTGGAGCTTACTGCAGGACTTATCAGGGACAACAGGCTCTCAGAAGAAAAAACGTCCGATAAGCTTATAGTCAAGGAAAAACAGATCGTTATTGACTATGAATGGGGAAAAGTTGAAGTCATGAGAACCGGCACAAACACTATAAGACTTGTATCGGGGGCAGAATCAGCAGATGTGACCTGTACGGTCATAGGGATAATGGAATATGATGTGGTTCACAGAACATGGGGGTTAAAAGGCTATGTTACATATTAAGAAAAATAAAAGCCTTCGCGGTATGACACTTACAGAAGTAATAATAGCAATGGCAATAATAATTCTCGTGACAATAGCAGCGTTTATCGGTGTGAACGCATCGGCTAACTTCATGAAGCACGGAGTGGATCTCAGAAGCTCTGACGGAAAGGCAGCAGAAGAGCTTGAAAACGGCCTTGCAAAATACAACAAGGAGGGCGCGCAGGTCACAACATATATACCATATACACTGAATATCAGAGAGCTTATTCCTGACAGTAACGGAAATATGATGCCGTCTGCCGACGCAGAGGAGACAGATGGTATGATAGCTGCCGGAGTCGTAACCGGTTCGGACGAAAAAGTAGAGTATGAGCTTTTTGTTCCGTATATGGTAACAGAGGTACCCGAAAATCCTTGAAAACGGGGTGTGAAAATATGAAAAAAACTAAACGGAGAATGTCAGGCTTTACACTTGTTGAGGTCATGACATCTCTTGCGATAATGAGTATTCTCATCACTGTTTCTTCATCAGTGATGATAACAAGCTTTAACATATTCGGAAAAAATTCCGTCATGAGGGCTGCTCAGAATGAGGGAAACAACATTTATAATTTTTTATATGACAGATTGTCTTATGCAACGTCTTTAAAAATAAGCGAAGATGCCGATATAATAAATAGTAGTATGGAAAAAAATGATTTTGTTCCAGAAGAGTTACTTGTTGTATCTGAGGATGGCAATATAGAGGATATATCCTCTTATTATGAAAAGATAACGATAAGCCAAAGTGGTTCGGAAAACGCTTCTATGAAGCTTGAAAGAAAAAACATGTCAGAAACGGTATATATATATGGCGGAAACGAAGGAAATGACGGACTGTACGGTGCACACTGCATAGTTTCCTTTGCCGGATACACAAAGGATTCGAACGTTATTATACTTACTGTTACTCTCGAACGTGACGGAGATATTCTCTATACCAAAACAGGCAGTATACCTCTTCTGAATAATACAGTAAACTCTCACATAAAAGCAGACGATATAAGCAACGAAACAAGCGGTATCGAGATTTTTTATACTTACTACGAATAAATCAATACACCGTGTTATTGATTTTTAGGAGGAAAAATGCTTGAAAAACGTACCGATAGGTGAAGTATTAAAAGAATACGGTTATATCACCGATGAACATATACAGCAGGCGCTTGCGTTCCAGAAAACAGAAGCAGGTCAGGGAAAACGACTCGGTGCACTGCTTCAGGAGCTGGGGTTTGTAACGGAGTATCAGGTTCTCGAGTGTCTTGGACGTAAGCTTGAGCTGCCTATGATAAACTTTGACGAATACGTCATAGATCTTGAAGCTTCCGAAAAAGTTCCGAAACAGCTGGCTCTCAAGTACAGCATACTTCCACTGTCACAGGTGGACAATCGTTTTCAGATAGCTATGAGCGATCCGCTCAACTTCTATGCACAGGAGGATATCCGTCAGATAGTCGGACTTCCTCTCGAAATATATCTTGCTGAGAGTGTTCACATAAAAAGACTGATAGATCAGAACTATGCCGAGGTAGGCGCAAAGCTTGCGGCAAAGCAGGCAAACACATCAGTTAAGGAGCTTGAGGTTCCGACACTTCAGCTTGAAGAAGGAGAAGATGAGGTTCCGGTTATCAAGCTTGTAAACTCACTGCTTGCAAGAGGCTACAGCACAAACGCAAGTGATATTCATATAGAGCCTTTTGAAAAACATACTCAGGTACGCATGCGAATAGACGGCTTGATAATAGAATACGTAACTTTAGCAAAATCACTTCATTCGTCACTCGTAGCACGTATCAAGATCATGGGAAACCTTGATATTGCAGAAAAGAGAATTCCGCAGGACGGTAACTTCCGTACAGTTGTGGAAGGCTATGATATAAGTATACGTGTTTCGGTTATCCCGACAATATACGGTGAAAAAGTAGTTATGAGATATCTTTCCTCTGATACTACTATAGACAAGGCAGGACACTTTGGAATGGAGCCGGAGGCGTATGAAAAAATAAGCAAAATGCTCGCTTCTCCTAACGGTATCATATATATAACCGGTCCGACCGGTTCGGGAAAAACAACCACGCTTTACATGGTTCTTGAGCATCTTGCTAAGCGTCAGGTAAATATCTCTACTATAGAAGACCCGGTTGAACGAGGTCTGCCAAAGATAAACCAGATGTCTGTAAACGTTCCGGCAGGGCTTACGTTCGGAGTAGGACTCAGAGCGCTTCTTCGTCAGGACCCGGATATCATAATGCTCGGAGAAACACGAGATGCGGAAACAGCAGAGATATCAGTAAAGGCGGCTATAACAGGACATCTTGTTATATCCACCCTTCACACAAACGATGCTATATCGTCGATAGTAAGACTTGAAGATATGGGACTTGCGCCGTATCTCGTAGCAAACTCTCTTGTAGGTGTAGTTGCTCAGCGACTTGTGCGTAAGGTATGTGCAAACTGCGGATATGAGACAACGCCTACTGCTGAAGAGACAGCCATAATCGGTCCGGATATAAAGGTTATCCGAAAAGGCAAGGGCTGTCATATATGCAACAACACGGGATATAAGGGGCGAGTATCCATACACGAGATGGTGCTTATAGACAAAACGCTCAAGCGAATGATTACAAAAGGAGCGGACAGTCTGGATATGTTCAACTATGCAGTTGAGCAGCAGGGGATGAAAACACTTAAGGAAGGTGCTGTTGCACTTGTAAAAAGAGGCATCACAACACCTGAAGAGGTATTGAAGGTAGCATACGATACAGATTAACATAAAAAGAATTACAAAGAAAAACACTGATTGAATTTTGCGATAAGGATATGCACACAGCTGTCATGCTTAATTTGATCAGCGTTTTTTTAAAACAGGATGTTTTTGTTTATGAAGGGAAGCGGTTTTATGAAAAGGGCAAGAAAAGGATTTACTTTGATAGAAGTTATCTGTGTGCTTACTATAATTGCCATAATTGCAGCTGTAGCTGTTCCGAATATTTCGGGGTATGTAAAAAGAACAAAGGATAACAACTGCCGCAGCATTATGAATGATTTTGTAAACGATATAGAGTATAGTATAGTTTCCAGAAGATATTATGATGTTGAGGAGCTCAACAGAAGTCTTGTCGGTATGGTAGAAAAAGCCGCAAAGTCTGAACTTGAGCCTGAAACAGTTGTTTCAAAAAATGATACTGTTATAACAAGTATCCTTACAACAGTAACCTCTGTTGACGGAATATGTCCGAACGGCGGAAAGTATAGTTTCGGTTGGGAAATTATTCCTCAGGAGGTTTCGGGCGAAGCCATGCCTACAGCCAGAGTAGATGTGAACAGATGTACCTGTGACTGTGGCGAAGAAGCGTTATATATGGAAGGTCATGAGTTCACCGCAGCTCTTGTTTCGGATACAGGATATACTGAAGAGGTGAGAAACGAAGAAGAGATCTTCAAGGATCAGATAGATATAACAATAGACAAGATAGAGGATGTGCTTTCAAATCCCTCTACGATTCCTGACATAGTAGAAGACATAAACGATGGTAACAGTGTTTATAAGATAGCAGGTGTATCTGTCGGAGCTGACGGAGAAGTTGAATGGATAAGCATGTACTATCAGGAAAACTACAACGCAAATAACGAGGAAGAAAATACATACAGGTTTTTCACATTTTCAAAGGATAATATTGTCATAGAGACTCTGACCAATGCCGAATACAACGATCCTCAGAAGTGGCCTCCGGCTGAAGGAACAGCAGGATCTTATGTATATAAGGAAGGCTGGGATACAACTAAACCGCATTCTGTTGCAGATAAGTACGAGAGTGATTCTGTGTCCTGGATACAGCGTGACGGAAACTGGTATGTTCAGGTGTGCGATGATGTAAAGGGAATAGACCTTGAAGATGTTACAGCAGAAAACAAGGATAGTCATATACTTATTTCTGAGAAAAAACCGGATTCGTCCAAGGAACTTGCCATATCAAAAATATCCGGAGATATAAGTTCAGATAATGCTTATGCCTTCAAGAACTCATTTAATGTTGCAGTAGAGTATGATGACGGTTTAAAAGAAAACTTCAGTCATATGGTTGCGTGGGATGTTGATTCTGAGTCAAAACCACATTCGATAAGAAACGGTTTTATAATAGTAGAAAGCAAGGAAGCTGTCAGCGATACTACATGGGCAGGTATTTTTTCTGATCCATCTCTTAATGCTGATGAAAAATCCGATCTCAAGGAACTGCTTGATAAAGAGGAAGATCTTATAAAAGATTTTATGGAGGGCAGAAGAGACGAGCTTACTGTGGCATATCAGGAGTATCATAAGGTATACGACGGATATGGCTACAGGTATGAGCCGGTTACAGTTTTCGGAGTTATCGGAAAGACAGAGGGAGTTTATAAGGATGCAAATATTGAGTATAAACAGAGTGAAGGGAACACGACCTTTACTACTGAAGATCTTAAGGTAACTGTAGATGTAGAGACAAATCTTACTCTGTCCGGTACTGAAGAACCATCGGTGTCTTTTATACAGAAGCAGGAAGTATCACATATGACAAGCGGAAGTGATACATCAGGGTATTACTTTGTCGTGTCTGGTTCACCTCCCGGTTATCCTGAAAACGGTGACGCTGATATAATAGATCGTATAAACTCCGGCGAAATCTCAGCAGATATATATTACCATGCACCCGGTATGGAAGACGTAAAGATAGGCACTATCTCAACAGATAACAAAACTATATCCATGGGCTATGACGGTTCAGAAAACGATAATTCGTTTGATCCGGATAAAATAAACGTCTCTATGCAGATGGATCTTGTTATACGTGATAATAAGGATAATTGTGTGTCAGAGGATACAACTATCATATATGATATTCCGCATATGGAAAACGAATCAGATAAAGGCGGATACTATATTTCTGATGAAACCAAAGAATCAGGAAAGGAAGCCGGTCTTGTAGATGAAATAAACAGCAAGGCTTCTGATGCATATGTGTATTATAAGGATCCGGTAACAGGTGAAACTACGGTAGCAGGAGAGATAAAAACTCAGTTAAAAAACATCCATGCCACTTATGATAATAACGCAAATGACAGTGTATTTTCGTTTGATGGTCTTGATGTAACTGCTGATTATGTGATAACCATCCTTGACGCTGAAAAATCAAAAATAGAAGAAATAGAATTTTCTAAAACTATAGAGCACAAGGAAGCTGATGTGCAGGATGGATATCTTATAACGGACACTGAATCTGAAAAGGATAACATCACTCCTGAAAAGGATGCAGCAGCTGTAAAGCGACTTGTTTCAGACTCTTATGAAGGAAAAGTATATATTCAGTATACAGACGGTGAAACCAGGTCATGTTACGTTGATGTAAAAACACGTGCTAAGATAACACCAAATGAGTATGTAACCTATAAGCTGGATCCTACATCATCTACAACAGGACTGTATATGATAGAATACAGAGGAAGCAATCAGTATCTTGATATACCTGAAAAAGTAAAGGGGTACTGGTCACCGGTTATTCCTGATGGTGTTTCTGAGGATTGTGTGGCATCGGTAAGTACAAGAACCGGTGATATTTACTATATAGATGATGGAAACGAATATACTATAGAAGTACTTGGTAAACCTATTCCAGATATGGGTCCGGGAGTTGATTATACTATATTATTTCCTGAAAATGGTTATCAGCTGAAAAGTCTTAAGATGAGCGATGCTGTGGAGCAGATAGGAACAGGTGCTTTCAGAAGGAACAGTTTTGTAGAGGAGCTTGTTCTCGGAAATAAACTAAAAAAGATAGGTTCATTTGCGTTTCAGTATATGAATGGAGTAGATAAAAACAGCTCTCTTACCATTCCTGAAACTATAGAGTATATTGGTGATGGAGCTTTTTATGATTTTACCATGAGAAACGGTCAGATCAGAATCTGCGGTGTTACCGATAAGGAAACTCATATGTTTGAAAGCAGATGGTTCAGAAGTGCACTTTTCAGCAGTATTTATTTTGGAAGTGAAGTAAAGCTTATAGGCAGTAATGCACTTCCGTCAGAAGCTCTTAAGGTGGACCATGATGTAAACCAAAATATAGATGAAAGTATAAACGGAACGCTTTCGTTTGCAGATGACTCTGTAGTAGAAATCAAGGATGAAGCATTTAAAAATATCCAGTTCAATGGATCGCTTATTCTGCCTTCGTCACTGCAGAAAATAGGAAATCAGGCTTTTTACGGAACAAGTTTTGAAGGAAGACTTGATCTGAAAAACGTTTCAGTTATTGGCGAAGAGGCGTTTGCAGAATGTCAGCGCTTTAAGGAAGATCTTGTTATTCCGGAGAGTGTTGTTTCTATCGGAAAAAATGCCTTTATGAGATATGCTGCTCAGAATCAGGGTTCACTTCCTGTAAAACCTAAGCTTATAATAAATGCAGGAACATATACAACAGCTGATGGAAAGTCGGTGCTTGGAGGTTTTGTTTTTACCGGCGGTGTTTTCGGTGATGTTATCATCGGAGGAAAAGTATCCGAAATAGATGATATGGCTTTTAAGAACAGTCCCGTTAATGGTATGACACCATACAGTAACATAACAGGTTCTCTGGTTATCGGAAACAACGTAACAAGGATAGGAAACAGCGCTTTTGAAAACTGTACAGGTTTCTCAGGGGAACTTGATCTTCCGGATAGACTCATGGAGATAAGCGATTCTACGTTCAGCGGATGTATTAATTTTACGGGAGATCTTACTATACCATCTACTGTTATAACAATAGGTTCAAGAGCTTTTATGGATTGTGTGGGGTTTAACGGAAAGCTTACACTTATAGACGGAGGAGTTGCTTCTCTTAAAAAGATAGGAATGGAAGCGTTCAAGAACTGTAAAATGTTCAGTGAAGGGCTTGTTATTCCTGGTACAGTAACTGACGGAATAGGTTTATATGCTTTTCAGGGCTTTGGAAAAGAGTCTGACAATCCCGGACCTCTTGATATACAGTCAGGAACATACAGTAACGGAACAAAGATAGGGGCGTTTATTTTTAACGATGCAAAGTTCCATGATATTACAATAGGCGGAAATGTAAAAGATATAGACTCCTATGCTTTTCGTCATGGTTATGCAGAAAACGGCTCTACGATAACTGCTGACTATTCAAGGTTTACAGGCTCGCTGACTTTTGAAAGCGGCGTTGATACTATAGGATACTGTTCTTTTTATAACTGCTCAAACCTTGACGGAACACTTGCTTTTGAAACGAATGCAGATGAGACGGATGGAGTAAGCAGTATAGCGGAAGGCGCGTTCAGAGGATGCGAAAGGATAAGCGGAGATCTGTATATACCCGGAACTGTAAAATATATGGGTAGAAGTGCGTTCAAGATCTTTGGCGATGGTACCGGTTCGCTCACGGTTCATGGCGGTTCTGACGGAACGGGAACAAAACTCGGAGCACCTGAACCGGGAACAGATGAACTGAATCATCCTATATTTTCTTCCTGTAAGTTCACAAACGTTACAATAGGTGGAAACGTTAAAGAGATCTGTATTGACTTTATGAATAACGATCTTACTAATATATATAACCTCCAACCAGGTACAAATGAGTATACAACATTTGATTTTTCAGATATAACCGGTACGCTTACCATAGAGGACAGCGTACAGACCATCGCTGCAAGTGCTTTTAAAAAATGTAATTTTACAGGCGAGCTTAATCTTAACAAGGTTACAACTGTCGGATCAGAAGCATTCCGAAACTGTGAAGGCTTTACCGGAACGCTTTCGATACCGGAGGTTATAACAGTAGGTGACAGTGCTTTTGAGAGCTGCAAAAACCTTACGGGTGATCTTACCTTAGATAAGGTTCAGACTGTCGGAAACCGGGCTTTTATGAACTGTACAGGTTTTAACGGAAGACTTTTCCTTAACAGTACTAAAAAAGTCGGTGAAAAAGCATTCAGCAACTGCAGAAGCTTTACAGGGGGCCTGTATATTCCTACTACACTTACTGACGGAATAGGCAAGTACGCTTTTGAGTACTTTGCTGCAGATGTAGCTGAACCGGGTGAGCTTATACTGTTATCGGGTTCGTATGATAACGGCACAAAGATAGGTGAGCTTATATTCCCGCATTCAAAATTCAGAAATATTTCTATCGGCGGAAATATCAGTTATATTGGATCTTCGTTTATGAATAACCTTAGCAATGGTGCTATCGGAAATGAATATGCGGATATTACCGGAGATCTGAATATAGGTATGAACGTTGAAACTATAGCTGATAATGCGTTTATATGCTGTGCGCAGTTTGACGGAAAGCTTACTCTCAACGCAGATATACCCGGAGAAAACATGGGAAGCGGAGTCAAGACTATCGGAGAAAACGCTTTTAACTCATGTACACGCTTCAGCGGCGGACTGACTGTTCCTGAAACAGTAGAGAGTATAGGAAACTTTGCTTTCAAGCATTTTGCCCAGGACAGAAAAGGTACGACAGAGATAGGCGAACTGCATCTCAGGGCAGGTTCGAGTGACAGCGGAAAAACTATCGATCCGTTTATTTTCCCGCATGCTCATTTTAACAATGTATATATTGAAGGAAAGGTAGAAAATATATCTGATTATGCTTTCTTCAATATCGGTGAAAACGGCGTCACAAAAGAAGTAAACGGTAAGACATATAGTGAAGATAGTGCCGATTACTTCAATATGAGAGGTAAGCTTACCATAGCTGACGGAGTAAAGAGTATCGGACGTTCAGCTTTTGCAAATGTATCTCAGTTTGATAGTCTTGTTATTCCTGAGTCAGTTACAAAGATAAGTACAGCTGCCTTCAGAGGATTCGGAAGTGGAAAGGGTCCGCTTGAGATATACGGATGTTCGAGTAGCAATAAAATAGAAGGTACTATCTTCCTTGGTGCTGGATTTAAAGACGTTACAGTAGGAGGAGTAGTAAAAAATATTGATTTCCGATTTATGAAAAATTTGGCTATGGAAAAATTCTGGGATGGTGAGCTTAATCAGAGTTTTGACTATGATTACAGCCGTGTTACAGGAAAGCTAAATATAATTGATAATACGGTGGAAATAATAGGAGAAGAAGCTTTTCTTGGGGTGAACTTTGATGACAGGATTCATCTCGGAACAGTACACACCATAAAACATGACGCTTTTGCAGATTGTAAAAAAGTCAAGGGCGGTCTTGTGATACCTGATACAGTAACTACTATGGGCGAACGTGCTTTCAAAAAATTTGCAGCTGACTCAAGTGAACCGGGTGAACTGATAGTCCGCGGATATTCTGAGAATGATTCAGCACATACTCTGGGATACAGACTTTTCTCTCAGTCGAAGTTTACAGGTATCACTATAGAAGGAAATGTAAAAACTATAGGTGACTTTGCGTTTTATACCAGCGATTTTCCAAGTGGTGGAGAACAGTTTGAAGATGATCAGGATCATGATGGAGTACATGAGGGCTTTACATCTGATAATTGGACATATAAGCTTAACAATGATATTGCAAATTACAGAAGCATCACAGGAAAGCTTACTATAGGCGGAAGCGTCGAAAAAATAGGCTACAGAGCATTCGGAACCGCCGAACTTACAGAGCTCAGTCTTGATAATGGTCATCTCAGAACTATAGGTCCGAATGCTTTTAACAGATGTACTAAAATAAAAGGTGGTCTTGTGATTCCCGAGACAGTAACATCTATAGGCAGATGTGCTTTCAAGTATTTTGCAAGCGGACTTAACGAACAGGATATCGGTCCGCTCATAATCAGAGGCTGTTCTGCAATAGACAGTCAGGGACGAAAGGTTCTTGGAAACGCAAGCAGCGGAGACGGAGCTCCGATATTCCCGAGCGCTAAGTTTAAGGATGTCTATATAGACGGAACTGTACAGGTTATAGAGCAGAGGTTTATGGATAACTGTTATTTCATGCCGGGTGCTGACACAAGTCAGATAAACGATCTTCCGACCTATGACTATACAAATATAAAAGGTTCACTCTATATCGGTGATAATGTAGAAGAGATAGGAAGAAGAGCGTTTTATTACTGTAATGGTTTTACCGGAAGCATCAAGCTTGGAAACGACGGTAGCAGTAAGCTTAAAACTTTAAAAACAGAAGCATTTGCCGAATGTATCAATGTTTCCGGTGGTCTCACTGTTCCTGTTTCAGTCAGAACTATGGAAGGTGGAGTTTTCAAAAACTATGCCAGTGCTTTATCTGATGAAAACGCAGGTCCGCTTGTTATCAACGGAAGCTCAGTTACAGATAGCAAGGGATTAAGAGGATTAGAAAATACGGATTCAAACAATCCTATCTTTGCAGGTGGACGCTTCAGAAATATCAAGATAGCCGGAGAAGTGGTTTACATAGCTCATAATATGTTCAATAATGATCCGAATAATACTGGTGCAAACGTATATCATCTGACCGGTACTCTTGAAATAGGGCCAGGTGTTGACTCTGTAAATCAAAAATCGTTTTATCATTGCAGGAAACTTGATGGAAAGCTTATTTTACACGATGGCCTCAGATGGATAGGTGAAAGCTGCTTTGACGGTTTAGCGCAGATCTACGGAGGAATATCTATTGGAGAACGTGAGTTTATAATCCCAGAGTCAGTAGAACATATAGGTAAGTGGTCTTTTTACGGATTTGCTCAGAATCTCTGGAATCCTCCAAGTGTCAAGATCTATGGTTGTTCAAATCCAAGTGACGGTGCTTTTGGTTCAACAGAAGATTTTAGTACTATTAATATTTTCTCACAGGCTCATATCAAAAATCTCACATTCGGAGGAAAGGTAAAATGTATAGCTGAAGATGCTTTCAATAATACCGGTAATTATAGTAATATAACAGGCATATTGACTTTTGAGAGCAGTGTGAAAAATGTCTGGAGCCGTGCGTTTCAAAACTGCACCGGTATAACCGAAATCAGATATGACAAGTCAAGTACAAAAATTATGTCAGATGCCTTCAAGGGCTGCAATGTTTCGCCTTAAGTTATAGTAAACTACAAACTTATGTTTACGTTCACTATAATTCTAAACTAAAAAAATCACTTCCCGCTTTCGTGCAGGAAGTGATTTTTTTGGTTATTTGTTTTAAAACAGGGGGATAATAAAAGCAAAGGGTAAACATAGTTTTTTATCTACAAAAAAGTTTCAAGTGTTTTTGACATCTGATTATTTATATGGTATACTTAATAAGAATAAAAAGAAATTTACGAAAGGGCGGTATGATTTTTCAATGCTGCAGCTCAAAGATATCCAATGGACAACCGAAACAGGTGAAAAAATATTAAACGGAATAAATCTCACTGTTCCCGACGGAAAGCTTACAGTTATAACAGGACCTAACGGAGGCGGCAAGACCTCTCTTGCAAAAATAATAGCCGGTCTTTATAAACCGTGCGGCGGACAGATACTTATAGATGATAAGGAAATAACTGATCTGAGTATTACAGAACGCTCGAAAAACGGAATGGCATATGCTTTTCAGCAGCCGGTAAGGTTCAAAGGACTTACAGTAAGAAACCTCCTCGAAATATCAGCAGAACGTACTCTTTCCAAAAACGAGATCTGTGAAATGCTCGGAGAAGTCGGACTCTGTGGCCGTGAATACATGGACAGAGAGGTAGACGCAAGTCTTTCCGGTGGTGAGAGCAAACGAATAGAAATAGCCACTGTTCTTGCGAGAAAGGACGCTAAGCTTCTTGTGTTTGATGAACCTGAGGCAGGAATTGATCTCTGGAGCTTTACAAGCCTTATTGATGCTTTTGAAAAGATAAAACAGGACAGTACACGTTCTCTTCTCATTATTTCCCATCAGGAACGAATCATGAATATAGCAGATCATATAGCTGTAGTGGCAGATGGCAGGGTAACAAAAACAGGTACAAGAGACGAAGTGTTCCCGTCGCTTATTGATAAAACTTCGGCAACACGCTGTTCACTCAGAAACAACTGATAAGGAGGGCTTTTTTTCATGAACGATATTACAGAGAAGCTGCTTTCATCTGTTTCGGACTGGGATGGCAGCTACAAGGGCGCATACAATATCCGTGAGGACGGAGGCTGTGCAGGCAGACAGTCTTCAGAAAACATAAAGATAGAATCCAAAAACGATAATCCCGGTATAGTTATCCGTATAAGCTCTGAGGCTCAGAATGAAACGGTATATATTCCTGCGTGTGTAACTAAGTCGGGAGTGAACGATCTTGTATATAACGATTTTATTGTAGAGGACGGAGCAGACGTTATTATCGTAGCAGGATGCGGTGTTCATTCTGAAGGCGAAGAAGAAGCAAGACATAACGGTATACACAGATTTTTCATAGGAAAAAACGCAAAGGTACTCTATAAGGAAAAGCATATCGGAACAGGAAACGGTAAGGGTGCAAAGAGAATAGACCCCGTAACTGATGTTGAAATGGATGAGAACTCCTATATGGAGATGGATACCGTTCAGATAGGCGGAGTTACAAAGAGCAACAGACTTACATCTGCAAAGCTCGGAAAGGGAGCTAAGCTTATTATAAAGGAAAGACTTATGACAGACGGAGACGAATATGCAAAGTCTGACTTCAAAGTCGATATGAACGGTGATGATTCGTGTATAGATCTGATTTCACGTTCTGTTGCAAGAGGAAACTCATATCAGGAGTTCTATTCACAGATAAACGGCAACTGCCGTTGTACAGGACATTCTGAGTGTGACGCTATCCTCTCAGAAAACGGCCGTGTAAACGCTGTTCCCGGACTTAACGCTTCTGACATAAACGCTTCGCTTATTCACGAAGCTGCAATAGGCAAGATAGCCGGCGAACAGATAATAAAGCTCTGCACGCTCGGACTTACCGAAGAAGAAGCTGAAAGAAAAATAATAGACGGATTTTTGAAGTAAAGGGGACATAAAAAATGAAAATGTATAAAATAACGGTACAGATAGACGGTATGATGTGCGGAATGTGCGAATCACATATGGATGACGGATTCCGTAATGAGTTTTCCTTTATAAAAAAAGTAACATCATCTCATTCAGACAAAAGCTCCGTTATCATCACTCCGGAGGATATAAGTGATGATAAGCTTAAGGAGGCTGTTGAAAAAACAGGATATAAGTTTATATCCGCAAAAAGAGAACCTTATGAGAAAAAGGGTCTGTTTTCGTTTGGGGTGAAGTGAGTATTTTATAGATAATAAAAAGCCTGAGAAGAAACTAACCTCTTCTCAGGCTTTTATATAGTAAACGTCAGATTTATGACTATATAAGGACTTGAAAGTATGAAAAAACAAAACAGAATACATAAGCTTACGGCTATGGCAATGCTTACTGCGCTTGCACTGATAATATTTTTTCTGGAAATGCGTATCCCTGATCTTACACCTGTTCCCGGAATAAAGCTTGGTCTTGCAAATATAATAACTGTTTTTGCAGTGTATCGCTTCAGTGCGGGGGAGACCTTTATGATACTGATTACCCGTATATTACTCGGGGCTTTTTTTGCAGGAAACATATCAGCGTTACTGTACAGTATAGCAGGTGCTGTGCTGTGTTTCGGGGGTATGATTGCTGTAAAAAGAATCATACCCCAAAAATATATTTTTATGAGCAGTATAGTTGGTGCGCTGCTTCATAACACAGGTCAGCTTGCTGTGGCTGTGCTGATAATGAGAACCACTGCGGTTATCGTATATTATCCGTTTCTTATCGTTTCGGCGTGCATATCCGGTTTGTTTACGGGATTGTGTGCTCAGTATGTCCTGAAACGTGTAAGATAGCCTTACTCAGTTCTCAGTGCTACTACAGGATCCTTCTTGGCAGCGCTTCTTGAAGGTATGATACCGGCGATTATTGTAAGAAGCATGCTTATAAGGATAAGGATTACCGCAACCGGAACAGGAAGCGAAGCGCGAAGTCCCTCTATAGATGTAAGCTTGTATATGATAGCGTTTATCGGTATGCAGAGGAGATATGTTACGGCTATACCGAGAAGACCTGAAGTGAATCCTATTATCATGGTCTCTGCATTGAACATGCTTGAAACGTTTTTCTTAGAAGCACCGATAGCACGGAGAATACCTATTTCCTTTGTTCTTTCCTGAACAGAAATAAGAGTTATAACGCCTATCATTATTGAAGAAACAATGAGAGAAATCGCTACAAAAGCTATAAGAACATAGGTTATAGCGTTGATTATTTTTGTTACAGAGGACATCATTATTCCTATATAATCAGTATAGCGTATCTCTGAAAGCTCATCGACTGAATCGTTGTATTCGGTGATAGCGTCTTCTATAATGTCCTTGTTTTCAAAGCTTGAAGCAAAAATATTTATGGTGGAAGGACTGTTAAGGTCTATATAGCCAAGCTTTGTAAGATTGTTTTCATATGATGAATCAGAAAACTCGAGTATTTCATCATAATAAACGGCGCATTGCTTTGCTGAATAATTTTCCATCTCTGCGTCGAGTGCTGCACTGAGCTGTTCAGGTGTCATAGCGGCAAGCTGCTGTTTTACCTGTGCTGCTGTCTGCGCCTTGATCTGTTCGGTGAGTGCACTGATAAATAACTTTTCAAGATCCTCGTCGCTCATTGTTGAAATATATCCGGATATCTCAGCCTCGCTTTTTCCTGTCTGTTGTGTGAACGACTGAGTGATAGCCTGCTCTATATCTGCACGTTTCATCTGTGACATAGTCTGTTCTATAGATGCATTGAGCTGTTCTTCAGATGGGATAGAAGCTATTTTTATATATGTTTCAGCTTTTTTGTCTGTGCTGAGTTCTTTGATATAGCTCTTGAAAACTTCTTCCTTTTCTTCGTCTGAGAGGTTTTCCGAATTTTCGTTGAACGGAAGACCTGTAAATATATCAGTATCCGGAGATGTGAGCTGTGCTCTTATAACATCGGATTCACGTGATTGCTCGATTATGTGCTTTGTGAGAAGTTTTGTGTATCCTATCTGGCCTGTAAGCATAGCTGAGGCTGCTTTTTCGTCAGGTCGGATAATACCCGAAACTTTGAGCCTGATGCCGTTGTCGTAAAGATATCTTAGACCTGCTTCGGTATCCCTGAGATCTGTGTATGTTCCTGTTTTTTCATCGAAGCTGTAGCAGTCAGAGTTGAGTATGGCACAGAATTCCATATCACATATCTCTTCATATGACCAGCTTTCGTTTTTCTTTTCTATCTCTTTCTGGTTTATAGAAGCTTCCATTATTTCGTCTACTTCTGCCTTTGATTTTAAACCGAGAGCATAGAGTGAAATATCGCTGAGCTCGTTGTTTTTGTCAAGGATGAGAACTATTTCGTTATATGCTGACGGCCATGAACCGTATACCATCTCATACTGCTTTTCAAGGAGAGGGTTTATGAGCTCGCCGTCTTTTCCGGAGAGCATTTCCTGCCACATTTTTGTGCTGTTTATCATCATGGAGCTCATTCCGGTATTTGACATAGGACTCATATCACGCATCTGTATCATGGAGTTCATATCGAAACCAAGATGCTCGATAAGTACGTCTGTCATTATTTCTTCAGTATCAGATACTATGATGTTTCCGTCAACGTTTTTGGTATATATTATAAGATCGTTGTCATAAGTGTACTGTATGCCGTTGAGTGCCTCAGTAAGCTCTGTTTCTTCATCGGAGCTCAGCTGCTCTTCGAGATACTGCTTGAAGGATACAAGATCGTTGTCTATGGTTTCAAGATTGCTCATGGCATTTATCATGTCATAGATAGCAGACTTGGTATAGACAGCGTCGTTTTCGTGAACGCTGTCAGATTCCGCAGAGCTCATGAAGGCGTTCATTATAGAGCTTATATCAGTGCTTGACGCTTCTATCGAAAGCGGATACGAGGATAGCGTATCCTCCTGTACAGTGTCAATATAGTTTGTCGTTCCCTGTGAAACGGCAAAGATAAGTGCTATACCGATTATACCGATGCTTCCGGCAAATGATGTAAGCGTTGTACGGCCTTTTTTGGTAAAGAGATTTTTCAGAGAAAGTCCGAATGAGGTTCCGAAGGACATGGAAGGCTTTTTCACCTTGCCTTCTTTTTCTGCTCTTTTTTTATCTTCATCGCGGGCTTTCTTTAATTCCTTTTCCTCAAGAGGTGCAGTATCACCGGTAACCTCTCCGTCAAGCATGCGTATGATTCGTGTGGAATATTTTTCTGCGAGCTCAGGGTTGTGGGTAACCATGATTATGAGACGGTCTTTAGCTATGTTCTTGAGAATTTCCATTACCTGAACGCTTGTTTCGGTATCAAGTGCGCCTGTAGGTTCGTCAGCCAGTATGATGTCCGGATTGTTTACAAGAGCACGTGCTATAGCAACACGCTGCATCTGACCGCCTGACATCTCTGTAGGTTTTTTGTTAAGCTGAGATTCAAGACCTACGTCTTCGAGGGCTTTTTTTGCTCTTTCCCGTCTTTCACTCTTTGAAACTCCCGACAGCGTAAGAGCAAGCTCTACGTTCTGCAGGACTGTCTGATGAGGTATCAGGTTGTAGCTCTGGAACACAAAGCCTATGGAGTGGTTTCTGTAAGCATCCCAGTCCCTGTCTTTGAACTCTTTTGTTGATTTTCCGTTGATAATAAGGTCTCCCTCTGTATAGTGGTCAAGACCGCCTATTATGTTGAGCATTGTTGTTTTTCCGCAGCCCGAGGGACCGAGTATCGATACAAACTCACTTTTCCGGAACTGAAGATCGATTCCCTTCAGAGCATGGACTATTCCGTCACCGGCCGGATAGTCCTTTTTTATTGATTTTAACTCCAGCATATATAGTTCCTTTCGTTGTTATAATAAACAAAAAATATTTTTTGTTTATTATAATTAATTTATTTCACCTCTTGTACACCCGCTGACTGCGTTAGCTTCGTGCATATCGGCAAATAGTGAACATTACTATTGTATAACAAATCCATATGTTTTTCAAGTGTATAATATGTGATAAAAATAAGAAAGAAAATAAGTTTGTGTTTTTATATAATCTTATTGAGGATAAATATTTTAAGATTGGCAGTTATGCTGTTTTTCCGGTGTTATATATAGTGAACGAAAAATATTTTTTTCGTTCACTATAAAAACTGCCGCACTTTATATATGCGGCAGTCAAATATTTTTTAGAGTTTATCTGTCTTTTTTGAAAGATACTGTCTTAGTCTTGCAAGGTCAGAAAGTGTTACGCTTCCGTCAGCGTTTACATCAGCAGCTTTTAATCCGTTTCCGGATAGATTCTGACCCTCAAGAAGATATATGGACAGTACAGAAAGATCGGTAATATCAACCATACCGTTTTCATCCGTGTCACCCTTGGTTATTTCGTTCGGTGACGGGGGATCGGATGGACTTGAGGGCTGTATTTCTGCAAGGCTTGGAACTCCGTCTCCCCACCAGTCCCATACGTTACCCTGGCGGTATTCGTTTACTCTTTCGTCGTTTGTCCAGGTAAACACATTGTCGTAGAGGTGTCCCTCCTCATAGTACCAGCGTGCAAGAGCGATTATTTCATCGGGGTAGTTTTTATAGTATCCGTCGTCCTCTCCGGTATAGTTTGCCCAGCCTGTATTGAAGGCCTTGAGAGCACCTCTGACTACCTGATATCCTTCAAGCTCATAGTCCACTATTGCGGAACGCACGAAGTGCATAAGCTTTCGTATGCCCATATGGTTTGATATAACTGCGTCATAGAAGTTAGCGTGTGTAAGCGAGTACTGGAACATTTCGGGAACGTCGTCTTCTTTCATGAACGTCGGATTGCAGTCTTTAAAAGCTGTGACTGCTGTCTGCATTGTTCCGTATGCATGAGCGGAGCTTACGCCAAATCCTTCCGAATGAGCAGTTTCTATATCCGCTCCGTCACCGTTTCCGCCAAGAGTTGATTCACGTGTTCCGAGGCCTAAAAAGAGTGCGTAGACCATTTCACGGTTGTCCTGACCGAAGCGTACCTTTATGAGATCCCAGTGTTCGTCTATTTCCTTGTACATACAGTATTTTACTTCCTGTACTGTCATAGCATGATTGATAGCACGGATCTCTTCGTCGCTTCCGTTTTCGGGAGTATTTCTTTCTCCGTAGTTAAAAGGATTTCCTACGCCTTCGGCCTGTACATCCCTGTCAGGATCATGTGCGGCTTCACTGCTTGCAGATACGGCTGCCTGTTGGTCAGCAGAAACAAGGTATGCTGATGTAAGTGCAAGAGACAGGGACAAAGCAAAGCTTAAGGAACGTTTGAATATTTTTCTGTTATGCATTTTCTTTTCCTTTCCGGTTAAAAACCTTTATTCATAGTGTAAGTAAAAATATAGTGAGCGTCAGATTAAATCTGACTTTCACTATAATTTATTAATATTGCCTTGCACATCCGTTCCCTGCGGTAACTCCGTGCATATCGGCTGATATGAACAAAAAAATTTTTTTTCGTTCACTATAAATATATCGGTTACTATATTATGTATGTAAAAATTATACCATATCATAGCATCAGCTTCAAGGTGATTTTTTTACATGTCTTAGCAATATTATAAGGGCATGATCTTAAAACCATACCCTTAAAAATTTTTTTATTCTTTTTCGAGAGTTCCGTGCGAGAGGGACTTTAAGTATTCGTTTATAAATCCGTCAAGCTCACCATCCATGACAGCGTCAACGTTGCCGGTTTCAAAGCCTGTTCTGTGATCCTTTACCAGAGTATATGGCATGAATACATATGAACGTATCTGTGCGCCCCATGCGATTTCCTTCTGCACACCCTTGATATCTTCGATTTTTTCGAGGTGCTCACGTTCTTTTATTTCGATGAGCTTGGAACGGAGCATCTTCATAGCGAAGTCCTTGTTCTGGAACTGGCTTCGCTGAGTCTGACAAGCGACTACTATTCCTGTAGGGATATGAGTTATACGTACAGCCGATGATGTTTTGTTGATGTGCTGTCCGCCTGCGCCGCTTGCACGATATGTGTCTATTTTGAGATCTTCTGTACGGATATCTACTTCTATACTGTCATCTATATCAGGTGTTACCTCGATAGCGGCAAATGATGTATGTCTTCTTCCTGAAGAGTCAAAGGGTGAAACACGTACAAGTCTGTGAACACCGGCTTCCGACTTGAGAAAACCGTATGCGTTTGTACCCTCTACGAGTATTGATGCACTTTTCATACCTGCTTCGTCACCGTCAAGATAGTCAAGAAGATTTACCTTGAAGTTGTGGCTGTCTGCCCAGTGGTTGTACATTCTGTAGAGCATCTGAGCCCAGTCCTGAGCCTCAGTACCGCCTGCGCCGGCATGGAAGGTAAGTATAGCGTTTGAGTTGTCATATTCACCTGTCATAAGTGTAGCAAGCTTCTGTTCTTCGAGGGTTCTCTTGAAGGCTTCAGCCTCAGCCTCTATCTCGTCGTTTGCACTGTCGTCGTTTTCCTCGATACAAAGTTCAATGAGTGTCAGGGTATCATCGAGCATTTTTGTGAGCTTGTTGAATTTTTCTATTTTGCTCTCAAGACCTTTTATAGTCTGCATGGTTTTCTGGGATTTTTCTACATCGTCCCAGAAGCCCGGCTGTTCAACCATCATCTGGAGCTCGGACAGCTTTTCGTTTGCAGCCTCGATCGCAAGTACGTCATGAAGCTCGTCAAGCTGCGGCTTGTAGGCAATAAGTTCGGCTTTAAGATCATCTAAAATCAGCATCGGTATATCCTTTCAAAATACATTGTTTTTAATACATATAATGAACATCAGGTTTGTTCTGACGCTCATTATAATATTATACTACGAAAATGAAAAAACTTCAATTATTATTATGAAAAAAATTGAACTTATTCTTTATAAGTGAATTTTCAAAGTAAATGCAACACGGAAAAATACACCTGTTGCAGTTACTTTGAAGGTAATAGGTGTTGCGTTTAGTCTGAAAGTAAAAGAGAAGTAAAAAGAAGGCTGGCCGGTTAGCTCTCATTAAAAGGAGAAGCTATAGATATATCTACAAGTGAAAATCAGCGGGAATCATGGCTCTCCTTTTAAGGAGAGCTGTCACCGAAGCTGACAGAGAGGTTATAAAAAAAATTAATAGATATGAAAACTCATTGCGTTTTGTGTATAAAAAAATATATAAACTCCGATAATATATAGTGAACGTAAAAATAAATCTGAATTTCACTATAATTAATTTATTAATACTGCCTTGCACATCCGTTCCCTGCGTTCTTCCGTGCATATCGGCTAATAGTGAACTAAAAAATCAAGAAAGGTGAATTTTTTTATGAGATATCCCGAAATAAAAAAAGTTATCGGACGCGAGATCCTTGATTCAAGAGGAAATCCTACAGTTGAAGCAGAGGTATGGCTTTCTGACGGTACTGTAGGAAGAGGTGCTGCACCGAGCGGAGCTTCCACAGGTGAGTTTGAGGCGCTGGAGCTTCGTGACAACGACAAGTCGAGATACTGCGGAAAAGGAACATTAAAAGCAGCAGAAAACATTAACAACGTCATATCAAAGGCACTCATAGGCGCAGATGCTTCTGATATATATAAAACTGACAAGATAATGCTTGAAGCGGACGGAACGAAGGAAAAGTCAAACCTCGGAGCAAACGCGATACTTGCGGTATCGATCGCCTGTGCAAGAGCGGCATCGGTATCACTTGATATTCCGCTTTACAGATTTCTCGGCGGCGCGGCTGCCAACAGACTTCCAGTTCCTATGATGAATATCCTTAACGGCGGAGCTCATGCTTCAAACACTGTTGATGTCCAGGAGTTCATGATAATGCCGGTAGGAGCGCCAAGCTTCAGTGAAGCACTCAGATGGTGTGCAGAGGTTTTCCATTCTCTTGCCTCGCTTCTTAAGTCAGCAGGACTTGCAACCTCTGTCGGCGACGAGGGCGGATTTGCGCCTGATCTTCCCGGAGATGAGGAAGCAATTAAGTATATCTTAGAAGCGGTATCAAAGGCAGGCTATGAGCCGGAAAAGGATTTTATGCTGGCTCTTGACGCAGCTTCAAGCGAATGGAAGAGTGGGGAAAAGGGAAAGTATATATTACCGAAGTCGAAAAAAATATATACATCAGATGAGCTTATAGCTCACTGGAAAAACCTTACCGATAAGTATCCTGTAATTTCTCTTGAGGACGCACTTGACGAGGAGGACTGGGATGGCTGGAAGCTTCTTACCAAAGAGCTTGGAAATAAAGTACAGCTTGTCGGAGATGACCTTTTTGTTACTAACACAGAACGTTTATCAAGAGGAATAGAATACGGCTGCGGAAACTCTGTCCTTATCAAGCTGAATCAGATAGGTACTGTTTCTGAAACGATAGAAGCTGTCCGTATGGCCCATAAGGCAGGTTACACGGCTGTTTCTTCTCACAGAAGCGGTGAGACCGAGGATACAACTATAGCAGATCTTGCCGTTGCTCTCGATATGCGTCAGATAAAAACAGGAGCACCGAGCAGAAGTGAAAGAGTAGCAAAGTATAACCGTCTTCTCCGTATAGAAGAAGCGCTCGGTTCATCTGCTGTATATCCCGGAAAAAATGCGTTTACACAGATTGCCTCTCTATAACTCACTTGTTTCAAAAAAGCAAAGCTCTGCAGGTATAGTGGACTAAAAAATATTTTTACGTTCACTATAATTTGATTTTTTGAAAAATACTTTTTGTACGTTTGGTGCAGGGTTCTCCGAAAAAGCTCTGCACAAAACGTATGAAAGCATCAGTCTTGTTTTTCCTAAAATTTAGAAAAATATTTTACGCCTATCGGTATTTAAAATAAAACGGAAGTGACGATATATATTCTGTAGGGGTTGTTTTGCGACGATTTATATTCAAACTACAGAAAGGAGTTGTGTGTATATGAATATTAATTTTAATAATGTGTGCAGCGGATATATGAAGACCGAGAAAATCGGGAACATAAACACAAAAGGATACATAGATCCGATGTCATCCGGAAAAGTTCATTCCGGGCAGCATGATATGGTATCCATAAGCCCTGAGGCAGCGTCCTTCAGAGAGCTTGATCGCAGCACTAAGACAATCGCTTCCGAAGTTTACGGTTCTGCGTCACAGGAAAAAATTAATTCTCTGAAATCACAGATCTCAGCCGGGACATACAATATTTCAGCCGGCAGCGTAGCAGATGCCATTCTTGAACGTATGGCATTCTAATTCAGGGTAAACAAAAAATACAAAGAGCAGGAATGGTTTTTGTAAATACAGAAAACTGTTCCTGTTATTTCAAAAAAACTGATTTTCCGGAGATGAATGCAATGAAAGATTACGAAGAGTTTTATAGCTTTATGGAAGAGTACATTGATTTTTATGATGAAGTATGTGAAAACGAAAAACAAAAAACAGATGCTCTTCAGTCTGATGACCTTCAGGCAATCAATAACATTCTTTCGGAATATCAGGTTTATGTTTCAAAAGTAGAAATGTACGAAAAAAAGCGAAGCGAATTGTTTAAGAAACTGGGCCTGGAAGGTAAGAGCTTCAGACAGATTATAGACACGGAGACTGGGGATCGTAAGGAGGAGCTTGAGGACCTGCTTTATGATTTCAGCGACGCTGTTGCAAAGGCGAGCGAGTATAACAAGCGTTCACTTGATATAGTCCGCAAAAACCTTAAGGAAAACGGTGTTCAGGGTTATGACGGGATTACAGATCCGGCTTGCTATGATAAAAAAGGAAATGTTTCCGAAAAAAATTATCAGACAGGCATTCTTGACAGGCAGGCTTAGAAGCGGAGGGGTTTTTTATGAGTATGAGACCGACATTTATGGGGTTTGAATCTTCTAAGTCGGCGATTTTTGCAAGCCAGAAGGCACTTGATATAGTTGGCCACAACCTTGCAAATATGACAACTGAGGGTTATACAAGACAGAGACTCGATCAGGTATCTGTTGATAACTATGCTTATAACAGCAGAAAGGCAAATGCCTCGTATAACCACATAGGAATCGGAACAAGGGTAGAAGGAATAGCCCAGGTACGTGACGAAAGAATGGACACTTCTTTCAGAAACTCTTATTCGGATACGTCATACTACAGCAAGGGTTATGAGATGTTTTCCGAGATAGAAACTATTATTTCCGAGATAGATATAGGAGTTGACGGGGACGGCTACGGACTGAGCTGGGGTATGAAAGAAATGTACGGAGCTCTCGAAGAGCTTTCGAACAACGTAAATATTGATGCGAACACTACGATATTTGCTGATGCAGTATATAATGTTACAGTTCTTCTCAATAACACAGCTTCCACACTCGACGAGGCATGTGAGTCGTACAGGCTTCAGCTTCAGACAGAGACAAAGGACGTAAACTCTTTCCTCGAAGAAGTAGCTTCACTCAACAAGCAGATTTCCGGAATACTTGCAGGCGGTGGCTATACAGAGCAGTACGGACCTAACGAGCTTATAGATAAGAGAAACGTTATTCTCGATAAGCTGTCAGCTTTCGGAAAGCTTGATGTTGCTGCAAAGTCAGACGGCACAGTGGATGTTTCGCTTAACGGACACAAGTGTGTAAAAGGAACTGTTGCTGACAGTATTGTTTACACAGCAAACAAGGATGAGACGGTATCTCTTACATGGAAGAGCAACTCAGAAAACGCTGCTACCGAAAACGGAAGCCTCAAGGCATCTTCTGAAGTAATAAACGGCAGAGGTGTAAACGCAGATGGTTCAGTTGCTTCCGACGCAAGAGGCTTCAAGTATTACATCGACTCTCTTGATTCTTTTGCAGTAAGACTTGCCGAGGTTCTCAATAACACTGTTCCCGAAACATTTGACGAAAACGGGAACATACTTACATACAAAAAACTGGTCGGAGAATGTATAGAAGAAAACGGCGAAACTGTTATATATAACAACAGAAAAGTAACAGCCGCAAACATAACAATATCCGACGAGCTTTACAGCGACCCCACCTATGTTCTAACCGACAAGAACAGCAGTGATAATACATATCTTCTGAATCTTATAGGAAAGCTTTCCAAGGATGAGCATGATATAAACAACGGTGCGGAGAGCTTCAGGGGAACCTTCCAGGAGTTTATATCAAACTATGCCGGAAAGATAGGCTCGGATGTATACAACATGAAGTCACGTTATGAATCATGCGAAAAGTATTCCAACGAGCTTCAGGATACAAGAGAAAACGTAACAGCTGTAAGTGAAAGCGAAGAAACAGTAAGTATGCTTACATACAACAGAGCTTTTCAGGCGGCAGCAAAGATGATGACAACTATGGATGAGCTGCTTGACGTAATAATAAATCAGGTCGGTGCATTAGGCTGATAACAGAGGAGTTTATGGGGGTGGAAAAGTAAAATGGCAGTAAGAATAACACAGGCCAATACAAACAGGACATATCTTAAAAATCTTAACAATGCTCAGTATGCTATGAACAACGCAATGGAAAGAGTTGAAACGGGAAGAGACTTCACAAAGGTTTCTCAGAACGTAACTTCAGGCACAAGAGCGATCGATGTCAGATCAAGACTTTATAAAAACGAACAGGCTCAGGATAATGTAAACACAGCCAACGAACAGCTTGCTATGGCAGAGGACGCTATCATGGAAATGAACGATATCGCTTCTTCTGTAAACGCCGAAATGTTCAAGGCACTTAACACGCATACACTTGAAGCAGGACGTGAAGCTTTTCTGGCATATCTTGACGAAGCAAAGGATGAGATTCTCAGACTTTCAAACACCAAGTACAACAACAAGTATGTTATGGGCGGACTCGGAGTCGGTGAAACCCCGTACAAGGTTGACAAGGACGGATGTCTGACGTTCAACGGTGTAAAAGCATCCGATATCAAAGAAGAAAACGGTAAGTATATAGATGCTGCCGGCAAGGAAGTTCCGTACAGCGGAAAAGCGTTTATGGATATCGGTCTTGATATAAGCGTTAAGGACGGAGCAGTAAATCCTAAAACAGCATACAAGGTATCAGTAGAGGGCATAGAGGTGCTCGGCCACGGAAAGTCCGAAGTAAAGTGTGAAAACGACGATGGAACCGAAACAACCTACGAGATATCAAACAACTTGTACGATATGATGACTCAGATGGGTGAAGCACTCAAGGAGTCAGATACAGAAGAGCTCCGCGCTATACTGCAGAACTTTAAAGCTCAGACGGAAAACGTGATCACAGGCGTATCAGAGATAGGCGTAAGAACAAAATTCCTCGATACAACTCTTACAAGACTTGAAAACGAAAACTATTCGCTTACCAAGATGCAGAAGGATATCGAGGGAGTTGACGACGCAACAGAGATCACAAACTATCTCGGATACAAGAACTCATGGAGTCTTGTTATGCAGTTCGGCAGCAGTGTGATTCCTAAGTCCCTTATGGATTATGTGACCTGATGACGGTTTTCCGGTGATATTTGGGAGGGATCAATATGCAGTTACTTAAGATCACAACTGTTCCGATAAAGTACAGAGTTGAACAGGAAACAGTTACTGTCGAGGCCACTCCGCCGGTTTCACCTGTGAAAAATGTATCAGACGCTTCTATAGCGCCTGCTGCACCTTCAGCAGCACAGAACAACACGGAGAGACTGATCGACAAAAACAACTTCAGGGCAGAGGCACTCAGACGTGCAAGAGCCGGAAACGCAGCCGATAAGGCAGGACAGGCAGGTTCGGAGGATCAGTATGACGTAAAGTATTGTTACGGAAAGAAAAACGTATCTCCCGATATAAAAGCGACATGTTCGTATATTAACAATACGATGCTTCCTGCAGTTTCTATGGAAGCGGCTATGGACAACATAGACTCGCTTTATCCGGACAGCTCATGGGAGCCGCAGCAAAAAGAGCAGAACGTAAACCGGAACGACAATGTATCGACCAAGGCAGTCCGTTCTGTGGAGCGTACAAAAAAGCGTATGATAGTTGAAGAGTATGCACATGTTGATATAGAATATCTCGGCGGCTTCAACTATGTACCTGAGAGCTCGGCACCTGATTATGTCGATCCTGAAGAAGAATAGCATTATTTATAAAACATAGCAGATTAGGGGTGTGCTTGTTCACACCCCTGTATTTTTTAAAAAAATTGATATATACGGAGGTAGTTATGAAAGTACTTACAAAAAATTTTGGCGAAATAGAAATATCCGAAAACGATATTATTACATTTGACCAGCCTGTTCTGGGGTTTGAAGAATACAAAAAATATGTTTTTATGATGGATGATTCTCTGAACGGAGAGTTTATATGGCTTCAGTCTGTTGAGAACGGCAGTCTCTGTTTTGTTCTTGCAAATCCCGGTACACTTCCTGAGGGTTATACACCTACCTTTGCCGAAGATATATCAAAAACCATAGGAAAAGGAACATGTGAGATGTGGCTTGTTATGGTTGTAGCTGAAGATTTCAAGGAATCAACCGTAAACCTCAAGAGCCCTATTATAGTAAATCTCGATGAGAGAAGAGCTGCTCAGTTTATAGCTGAAGAAGACTATACTATTCGTTATAAGCTTTTTGAAAAGACTAAGGAGGAAAACTGATGCTTATACTTTCAAGAAAAGCGGGGGAAACAATTTGTATTAACGATGATATAGAGATAAAAATAATAGAAGTAAGCGGGGATAAGGTAAGACTCGGAATAGAAGCGCCTAAGGACGTCAAGGTTCTGAGAAGTGAACTGCGCCAGACCATGGAAAGCAACATGAAGGCATCAGATGCTGTTTCACCTGACACCTTCAAGGATATGCTCAGTAGTATAAAAAACAAGGGCTGATGTACATTGACAAAAAAAGACGATGTATTTTAGTACAGCGTCTTTTCGTCGATCATTTCTACATTGCCGAGCAGTGCTATGTTTGCTGCTCTTATGAATGCTCTTAACTCTGATTCGCAGCGTTTGCTTATTTTTCCGATCTTATATTTGTATTTTGTATGGTTTCCGAACATCAGACCTTTTTCGCCTGTGTGAAGATGAAGCTCGGTAGGCTTAGTAAATATAGGATCGGATATTTTTATAGTTATTTTTTCCTCGTATTCGGACAGTATCTCCGGACATTCGATTGCTGCACCGTTGAGCGATATGGCTTTTATGCTGCAGTCCTGCCATTTGTACATGAGCTTGTTTACAAAAAGCTTGTGCTTGAAGGCAGGCAGATATATCTGAGCCTCGAACGGGATATGTGCAGCAAGGACTCTCTCGGCACCGTGAATAAAAGCACACTTGAGAGAAATCACTCTCAGAAGCTTTGTTGATGAAAGATAAACGTTTCCGATAAAGACATGCGTTGTTATGCCGCTTTCGCTGCATATTACCTTCACCTGTTCGTTTATCGGGATTATCGGAACAAACTGCGCAGTAAAATCCAGATACTGATCCTGAGCAGAGTATGAAACATAGCCTATTTCAAGGACTTCGTCCTTCATATTTTTTAATATTGCTTTGCATTTTGCAGGAAACAATAATCACACCCCCAATTAATACTAAAAATAGTAAACGAAAAAAATTTCTCGTTTACTATAAGCCGATATGCACGCAGCTTTTGTAGTCAGCGTATGTGCAAGGCAACAAAAATAAGTTTTTTTATAGTGAAGGTCAGATTTATTTTGACGTTCGCTATAATTATACCACATTATGCAGAAAAATGAAATACGTTTTATAAAAAAACCGGATTTTTTTAAAAGAAAAATTTTTCATGGAGATGATAACAATGGATTATAAAGAATCAGCACAGGAAATATGTCATTATCTTGAAGAAATATATGAACTTCTTCTCGAAATGGAAATCGAAGTAAACAATCTTTTCTCATGTCCGCCTGATGATATAGAAGTATGTAACGAACGTATAACAAAATACAGAGAAATAATAGACGAAGTATTTGGTGATATATACGCCGTATGCGATACGGATCCTGAAGGCCTGCTTAAGAAAGCTGTTATGCCGAAGACTGACCGTGCGGATATACCGGATTTTCTTGAAGAGGTTTTTGAAAAGCGTCAGGAACTGAACGCTGTAGCATTCAGGATAAACGACATAATACCGATGGTAGAAAAAAGACTTAAAAAATCAATGGAAAGAACTCTTGAAGAAATAAAACAGAACAATTCAAGCCAGAGTGCACGTGCTTCAAAGTATTATGGTGCAGTCAGCGATGAAGAGCCTGTACGTCATTTTTCACAAAAAAACAGAAGTATATAATTGATTTGTTTTTATTGCCGTGAACATATGCTGATTACAAAAGCTTCGTGCATATCGGCTAATAGTAAAAGAAAAATATATTTTTCTTTTACTATATTTGCATAAAAATACAGAAAAAACTCTTTAAATTAACGCCGTTATGACGAATAATATAATAGTAGGTTACTTACGGACTTAAGACAGTTCCTTCAAAGGACGGTCACGACAAAAAAAGAAGTTACTCAAGACGCAAAACAAATCCACTACAAAAACAGTCCGTAAAAAGTAACAACGGAGAAAAAAATTTTTCTATGATATAAACAGGGGTGATTATTTATGCAGGTAGGTTCAAGCAGCGACAACACATATACCTCGTCAGCATACAGTAACAAGGGTGTATCCGGTATGGTATCGGGTCTTGATACTGAGGGACTGGTAAAAAGCATGTTGTCTGATATCCAGACGAAGATAGATAAACAGGAACAGAAACAAAAAGTTCTCGAAATGCAGCAGGAAGAGTACAGAGAGGTTATCGACAAGATAAACGATTTTAAGGATAAGTACTTCAGCGTAGCCGGAGAAAAATCCCTCGTAATGTCCTCTACCTTCAAGAGCAGCAATACAGAGAGCAGTTCTGCAGCAGTAAAGGCTGTTTCAACATCGGATGCAGTAGAGGGAAGCTTTGATGTTGAGGTTATTGAGTTAGCTACAGCAGCAAAGTTTACATCGGGTGTGTCTGCAAGCTCCGGAAAATCATTAACGCTTGCTGCAGACAGTGATCTTATGAATAGCTCAAAGAAAACCATAACTATCGGATGCGGTTCGGATAATATAAGTATTGATATAAGCGGCGCTATAAACGAAAATGATATAGTTGATCGTATCAACAAAGGCATAGAGTCATATAACAAGGTAAACGGAACTTCAATAGGTATTTCCGCTTCACTGGATTCAGACAAAAAAATAGTATACTCAGGCTCTGAGGATGATACAGTATTTACTGTGGACGGAAACGCTCTTACTTTTAACGACGTAAAGGCTTCCGTAGAGTCATCAAAGATAACACCATCAAAGCTTTCAGAGACTGCTAAGGATTATAAGCTCAAGGTAAACGACCAGGAGATAACAGTTTCTCTCAGCAAGGATGATACTGAGGATCAGATTGCTGAGAAGCTTACAGATGCGCTTTCAGGTCTCGGAGTGACAGTAAAGAACAATGACGGAAAGCTTAAGTTTGAAGCTGATACTGCAAGCAAGCTTACTATAGAAGCGGCTGACGGTGCCGAGGACGACTTCAAGGCGCTTGGTTTTACAGCAAAGGCTGAAGGCATAAGAACATCCTCAGCTACTGTGGATGCTCCCGAGATAAAAACAAAAGGAACACTTGAGATGAGCTTTAACGGTGTTACAAAAAGTATAACTATTACTGATACAGACACCAAGGACAGCTTCAGTGAAAAGCTTTTTAACGCTTTTGGTTCAGGAGTTCACTTTGATCCTGCTTCAGGAGATATTACTGCAGGAACAGGTAAAAACATATCTATCAAGGGAAGCAAGGATGCTCTCGAATATCTCGGTATTGACGAGAAGGGTGTTTCAAACCGTGTAAGCGTATCAGATTCCCTCGCCGATATATATGACGATATTGATGAGGATTCGTCAATAAGCTTCACAATAAACGACACAACATTTAATTTTAAAGGAACAACATCTCTTGCTGATATGATGTCAGAAATAAACGACAGCCGTGCAGGTGTAACCTTTACCTACAACTCTCTCAACGATAAGTTCAGCATCGTAAGTCAGGAGATGGGTTCAGGTTCTGCTATAAAAGTTACAGACGGTCAGGGCGGCATCATCTCAAAGATGTTTGGCGTAGCTTCTATAGATGAAAAGGGTAATGATGCTAAGCTTAATATCGACGGTGAGTATGTAGAATATTCCGGTAACGAAGTTTCTTACAACGGAATAAACCTCACACTCAAGAAGGTTACAGACGGTCCTGTAAACATAGAAACATCAAGAAACACAGAAAAGGCTCTTGATACTATAGTTTCTTTTGTAGAGGACTACAACAAGCTCATAGAAGACCTTAACAAGAGAATACACGAAAAGCCAGAGTATAAAAAATACGCTCCGCTTACAAGCGCTCAGGAAGACGAGATGTCTGAAAGCGAGATAGAAAAGTGGAATAAAAAATCAAAAACAGGTCTTCTCAGCGGTGACTCTGATATCAGTAAATTCCTTTCAGAAATGAGAACAGTTCTCTATACCAAGGTAGGAGACAGCAAGATGCTTGCAGATATAGGTATCGAAGCAAGCTCTGACTGGAAGGAATACGGAAAACTAAAGGTTGACAAGGAAAAGCTTACCGACGCTCTTCAGACAGATATGAAAGGCGTTGCGGATATATTCACAGGAAGTACAGGTATTGCAAACCGACTTTCGAACGTATGCAAAAAAGCCGCAAATACTTCGTCGGGCTCCCCGGGCTCTCTTGTATCACTTGCAGGACTTAAGGGAAAAGCTACAGAGAAAAACAACACCATCAATAAACGCATAGATTCTATCAAGGAAATGATAGAAAAGCTCAAGGCGCAGTACGAATCACGTAAGGAGAGACTGTGGAAACAGTTCAACTCCATGGAATCCGCGCTTTCAGGTATGAACTCTACTTCTAACTATCTTGCATCTATGATGGGTGGCGGCTATTGATTACTGAATCAATAAAAAATAATTCTGAAAGGAGAAGTCATCATGGCTGCTTCAAATCCACATAATCAGTACAAGGAACAGGCGATCATGACAATGACGCCGGGAGAACTTATAATAGTTCTGTACGATGAGTGTATCAAAACACTTAATTTTGCAGTTTATCATATAGAGGAAAGCAAAGACACAGAAGAGGCTGAAAAGTGTATCAAGAAGGTTCAGCGTATAATCCACTACCTCGATGGTATACTTGATTACAAGTATCAGATAGCTTCAGAGCTTCATATGCTGTATGATTATTTTATAAGAACTCTCGTTCAGTCTAACATAAGAAAGCGTGCAGAAGTATTAAAGCCGCTGATACCTATGCTCGAAGAGCTGAGAAGCTCATTTCAGCAGGCTGAAAAAAAGGTACATACAAAATAAAACATGTTAAGAAAAGAGCCCGTCTTGTTAAGAATGAGACGGGTTCTTTAGCATTATATAGACAAGCTATGGCAAAATATTATATAATTTTTACTGAAAATATTTTTGCAGAAGGTGTATGAAAAATGAGGTTTTCCGAGTTGTTTGTGCCTTGCAGGACAAATAAAAAAAATTCGACTAAACAAAAAAAGTATGATTATTGCGGATGCTCTGAAGAGATAATATCAGGTCTTAACGTAAGACTTATGCAGGAAAAAACCGAATGGATACCTTTTGAAAAATCTCCTTATTCGGGAACACAGTACAGTCATGCTATGGAAGTATCGGTGCTTTGCAGAAAAATAGTTCACAGAGTGTTTGAAAACGAAAGCTTTTCTGATTCGGATATGTCTGACTGTTCTGATATATCAGATCTCCTGTTCTGTGCTTCAATGATAAGCTCCGCAGGAAAACCGCCGTTCGGATATGCGGTAAATACAGCTTTAAGTGAGTGGTTTGATGAGGACTTCTGTAAGCTTTGTTTTGCGGGAGTTCCGGTCGGAGATATCTTAAGCACGGATATGAAAAACGACCTTAGCTGTTATGGCGGAGTACGCAGAGCACTGCGTAATGCTTTGAGGTATTCTGACGGAGATATCAGATCATCGTGTCCTATAATAAAAACGATCCTTCACTCTGCTTCTGATATCACTGAAAGAAAGCCTTTTTTAGCAGAAAAAGAAGCAGTATATGATATGGACAGGTCAGTCGGTGTACGCAGCAGGAAACCGCCTGTTTCATATATACTCGAAGCCTCTGAGTATATTGTTTCTGTGACTTCTGCGATAGAAGAAGCGATATACAACAGATGCCTGCTGTGCCGTCAGGTGCTGCATTTTTTCAGAAATATGGATGATTTTTATGAGGATATAGAGATGGATGAGTACGACAGTTATTGCCGTATAACAAGCAGTCTGAGCGACCGGTATATCGAATCAAGACTGGAAAGAAAGAATATTGATGATTTTGAAGCGTTTCACAATTGGATAGTGTACCTGCGCAGAGAGATGGGAAGCTTTGTTGCGGACAGCTTTGTCAGAAACTATGAGAAGATAACCTCGGGAGAGTTTGAAGGTGATCTGATAAGCAGCTCGTGGTGCAGAAACGTAAAAAAAGTTTTTGATGAGTGTGAAAAACAGATATACAGTGCGCATGATGTTCTGATGTCGATAAGCAGTAGTACAGAAATATTGAAAGCTCTCGTTTCAGGCTTTGTAAGAGCCGTTATAAGCTATGATACAGATGAAAAAATGACAGTAAAATCAACAAGACTTACAGAACTGATACCCTCAGGGTACAGAAAAGTCTACAGCGAAAGCTCACAGGGAAAGTCTGAGCCGGAAAAGCTTTATCTCAGGATCCTTATGGCACTTGATTTTATTTTCGGAACAACAGACAAAAAAGCCCTTGAGCTTTACAGGACCCTGACACCGTAAAATATACAAAATCCTGATTTTTCACTATCACCACATCTTACCTCTGTCAAAAAAACATTGCTATATTCCTCAGGATATGATAAAATATATTTGTATATATAGTGAACGCAATAAAAAATTCTTGTGTACGCTATACAAACAAACCGTAAGGAAGGAATAAAACAGCGTGACAATAAACACAAACTCATTGCTCGGAAGAACAGCTGACATAACGATAGACAGACAGCACGGAACGCGCAACATAAGACACAGAAACATAACCTACAGCGTTCGCAGCGGATACTTTGCAGCTGAAAAAAACCTCCGTTCAGGCAGACACTTTATCTACATAATAGGAGCGGAAAACACATCCGATACTTTTAAAGGCACAATAATCAGCACAATAAAAAGAGAGAGGACAGGCCAGCTTCTTCTTGTTGCAGCTCCTGCCGGAAAGTTTTTTTACGAGCCACAGATAAGAGAATGCTTAGGGTTTTATGAAAAACAGTATGACTCCGAGTATGACTTCTATATGAGCATGTCGTGCGGAATTATCCTCTATAAAAACGAACAGGGGCAGAAAAAATTTCTGCTTGCCGAAAACAAAAAAAGCGGCCGGGTTCATTTTATAAAAGGAGAGACCGTGTTCGGTGAGACAGAAAAGGAAACCGCAGTACGTGAGGTTCTTGAACAGACAGGAATATATGCCGATATATCTGAGGATTTCAGATCAGAGTACATATACGGTACCTCCGAGCATACAAGAGAGAGATCTGTTTTCTTTCTTGCCGAGTATAAGGAAAGCGTTATAAAGCTTCCTATGGACAGTGAGTTCAATGTTTTGAGCCTTGATTATGATGAAGCCATAAGGCGGCTTGAGTATCCGCAGGAAATAATCCTGCTTATGGAGGTCAGAGATTATCATGAACGAAAAAGAAAAAGCTCTGAAGATATGCAGTGAACTGAAGAAGATATATCCTGCTGCTGAGTGTACGCTTTCTTATTCGAAGCCGTATGAGCTTCTTATAGCAACAAGACTGTCTGCTCAGTGTACGGATGCAAGGGTAAATATCGTAACCAAGGAGCTTTTTAAAAAATATACATCGCTTGAGAGCTTCGCATCGGCTGATGAAAAAGAGCTTGAAGACGCAGTAAGACCTTGCGGATTTTACAGAACCAAAGCAAAAAGTATAAAAGAAATGGCAAAAAAGATTATTTCTGATTTTGACGGGGAAGTTCCTGATACTATGGAAAAGCTTATTTCACTGCCGGGAGTCGGCCGTAAGACTGCAAACCTTATTCTCGGAGATGTGTATGGTAAGCCGGCAATAGTCACGGATACACATTGTATAAGAATAACAGGCAGACTCGGCCTTACGGAAAACAGTGACCCGTATAAGGTAGAAAAAGACCTCAGAGCAGTTATCCCTGAAAACGAGGGCAGTGATTTTTGTCACCGCCTTGTAAGCTTCGGAAGGGAAATATGCAAAGCAAGGAAACCGCTCTGTGATATATGCACACTCAGCGAGGTGTGCAGCTACTATCAGAAAAACGCCGAAAATCAAAAATGAGGAAAATCAAAAAATGAAAAAGCTTTTAAGTTTACTTACAGCAATTGTTGTGACAGGAGCTTGTTTTTTCAGTCCTGATGTTCCGGGTATTTCCGAAACATCCGTAGTACGTTCCGTTGGAGTAAGCCGTATAAGCGAAAACGGTCTTATGCTCATCAAGGAGTTTGAAGGTTTTCTTCAGTATGCCAAGTGGGATTATAAGCAATGGACTATCGGATACGGTACAGGGGTAGATAAAAACGCTTATCCGAACGGAATAACTGAAGCAGAGGCTGACCGGCTTCTGAGAGAGGTAGTTGTTGTATATGAGGGGTATGTACAGAACTTTCTTAACAGCTATGATATAGAAGTAAACCAGAACCAGTATGACGCTCTTGTCAGCTTTACGTATAATCTTGGAAACGTATGGAAAAACACATCTGAGGTTACTATAAGAACTTATCTGATAAACGGAATATCAAACTATACCGATAAGCAGATAACAGATGCTTTTAAGCTCTGGTGTAAGGCAGGCGGCGAGGTTTTGCCGGGACTTCTCAGAAGAAGGGAAGAAGAGGCAAAGCTTTTCCTTAAGGGTACCTCGGTTTCTGTACCTGTAAAAAACGAAAGATGGCGTATAAAATCAACAACAGGTGTTCGTTTGCGCAAGGATTCTGTTACAACTTCAGATATCATAGGGGTCATACCGTATAACACTCTTGTTACTGTAGAAGAAAAAACAGAACGTGACGGTTTTGTATGGGGAAGGATAAGCTATAACGGTAAAAACGGCTGGTGTGTTCTTGACTATGCAGAGCATGTGAGCGGAAGCATAGAAACCACTGTTGTACCGGATGGTACAGGCTATCAGAAGTGGAGAATAGTTTCAGATGATGGTGTAAAGCTTCGTTATAACTACGGAACAGAGCATGAGGTTCTCGGAGTTGTGCCGTATGGTGCGATAATAACCGTATACGAACAGCAGTCAAAAGACGGATATATATGGGGAAGAACTGATTTTGAAGGAAAGGCAGGCTGGTGTGTTCTTAACTATGCTTCGCTTTTTGATGACTCTGAGGAGCTTCTTGATGGAATATACGTAGTTGAGCTTCCTTCAAAAACAACATATACGGCAGGCGAGCTTTTTGATTCATCAGGAATGAAGGTTTCTGCGCTTTACAGTACAGGCCGTGAGGAGATCGTTTCAGAGTATGGCTGTAACGGAAACACAACGATGCCAGGTATAAGTACTATAACAGTTGAGTACAGGGGAAAGTGCTTTGAGCTGTCGGTAGTTGTGACTCCTTTTGCAGGAGATATAAACAAGAACGGTACTGTCGATATACAGGACAGCTTAAGTATAAAAAAACACATACTTGCGGATGCTGATGAAGACTTTGATGCAGAGCTTGGTGATATGAACAGCGATGACGTGATAAATATATTTGACAGTATAAGAGCAAAAAAAGAGTTTCTTTATAATAACAGATAGACTTATGCTCCTGCCATAAGGAGCAGTACTATTGTCTTGCACATCCGCTGACTATGAAAGCATAGTGCATATCGGCTGACGGTAAACGACAAATATATTTTACCCAATGAAGAAAAAAGGAAAGAAAAAGAGATGATGAACAGAATAAAAAGAAAACAACAGGAAAGAAAACAGCAGATGATACTTCTGGTAGTGCTGTGTGCAGTGTTCATCCTTGTTGTAACTGCTATAGTAAAAATAATAGCCAAAGAGGCTGTTAGTGTTATGGTCGATCCGGGACCGTATACGGTGGAGCATCTTAAGGTATCGTTTAACCCGTATGCTGACAGGGGTTTTTTTGCCGAAA
Source organism: Ruminococcus sp. (assembly GCA_015066815.1). GTDB lineage: Bacteria > Bacillota > Clostridia > Oscillospirales > Ruminococcaceae > HUN007. The sequence continues at coordinate 6,304 of SVNR01000004.1, read as the reverse complement.
AAGGTATAAGAAGGTACTCATATGAAGGGATAACCTCAAAGGCAGGTATAGATGTTTCATATGCCCAGAAGGAGATAGACTGGAACAAGGTAAAGGCTTCCGGAATAGACTTTGCAATGGTCCGCCTTGGCTTCCGCGGCTATGAGAGCGGTAAACTCAACCTTGACGAGTTTTTCGAAAAAAACATGAACGGTGCAGCCGCCGCCGGTATCGGAACAGGTGTGTATTTTTTCTCTCAGGCTATAAGTGAGAAGGAGGCTATCGAGGAAGCCGACTTTGTTATAGAGAAGCTCAGAGACTATGATATTACATATCCTGTGGCCTTTGACTGGGAGGTTATTTCCGAAGCTGATGCACGTACCGATAATATATCTCAGGAAACACTTAACAGCTGTGCTCTTGCTTTTTGCCGCAGGATAGAAGAAGCGGGCTACAAGCCGATAATATATGCTTCGTTAAATCTCCTGCGTGAGCATTTTCAAAAATACGATGTAGAGATTATTTCCGATTATGATCTCTGGCTTGCCGAGTATAAGGATTTTCCGGAGTATCCTTATGATTTCAGGATGTGGCAGTATACAGACGAAGGTATCATAGACGGGATCGATTATGAAACGGACCTTAATATACTGTTTGAGTTTTCATGAGGCTAAGCTTTTCTGAACCTCTCAGTCAGCTTCGCTGACAGCTCTCCTTAAAAGGAGAGCCATAGTTTCCGCTGAATTTTTACTTATAGATATATCTTGGTGAAAAAACGAAGTGAAGCGGAGAGGTTACTGATGGGAGAGGCTTAAGAGTTACAAAATTCTATAATAAAAAAACCGTATTGCCGATTATAAGCAATACGGTTTTTTAATATCAGCCGATATAAAAGTTATTTTTCGCGTGGTCCGAGCACTACTCCTTTTTTCATAGTCAGGAAGCGCTTGAAGTGGGCAAGGTCAGCGATGTTGAGTTTTCCGTCTCCGTAAACATCAGCTGCCTTTAATGTTGTTCCGGTAAGCTCGTATTCGCCTAAGAGGTGGAGACTGAGCACGGACAGGTCAGTAAGGTCAACTCTCTTATCGTTGTTGAGATCACCGTAAATGATTTCGTCATCGGGAGTTTCTTCTCCGTAAGGACGGCCATATACGAGTTCACCCTCGAAGTAAACCGGGATACGGTCAGTATAACCGAATTCCTCACTGAGTTCAAGTCCCTTGCGGCTGTAGTCGTTTGTGGCATCCCAGTTGCTTTCGTAGTTTTCATCCTGTCCTACCAGTATACCGAACTGAAGTGCTCTTGCGCCATGGAACAGTGTGCCTGTCCAGTCTATCTCAACATAGTATACATTTCCTTCGAGGTGTATAGGCTGAGAAACCTTGGCGGATTCCTTCATATCGGTAGTTGACTGTACCTCGTCGTAGTATACCTCTGTACGTACATCATCTATGGACTGACCGAGAGCTATAAGCTCCGATATATCAAAGTAATAACGTGCCTTGAGGCTTTCTGTATAGAGATACTTAGGCGGCTGTGTAGTATCGTTGTGAACTCTTATAGTTATCTGTGAGCGTTCGTTGTTTTCCTGTGTTATATTTCCCTCTATCCAGAACTCTGTTTTAGGTTCTTCCTTTGGCGGGAAGTTTTCCTCAGGCTTCATATCCTCAGTACCATAGTAGTAATAAAGTCCTGCAAGATCGCCTACGACAGCTGCGTTATAGTCTACAGCAACCTCGTTATATACGTAGTCCTTTGTTATATCTCTGTGCCAGTCCTTGATATCAGGTCCTCCGACAAGTGCGCCCCAGAGTGTATGTGTCTGATCGATAGGATCGTCCATGCTGAAGGTTGTTGAACCATGAGCGGCACGGTGATGCGGATGTGAAGCTGCGGTCTCAGAGTAGCCTACTATGTATGGACGGTTCATAGGGTTTTTACCCATGATGTATTCCATCTGTCTCTCTGCCCAGTCGGTGAAGCCGGTGTATTCTTCATCCTTGCCGAACTTTGCAGTTTCTTTTCTGTATACCATAGCGCACAGGCCGGCAGCTGTGTTATAACGGCATGAGCCGTATTCGTTAAGCATGGAGAAGCCGGCTTCTGTCATAGCGATATATGTCTTATCGTTTTCGTCGATGTCCTTGATGTGCTGATAGTCCATGTTCCAGATCTCGTCTGCAAGTCCTGCTGTCTTGAGATGCGGTTCTCCGGACCAGAACTCCAGGTTCCATCTGAAAATAAACCAGTCACGTTCGTTATTTGTTATAGGAGCAAGCTTGGCAAAAACGCCTCCCCATACTGTATCCCAGCAGTGGACCCATATGTTCTGCCATGTGCTTCCCGTTGTTTCTATGATACGCTTGATATAGCCCGTGTAGTTGTATCCTCCGGTTTCTGTTACCTCTGATGTATCAACTGATACTATATGATCTATATAGTCGTCTTCTCCTGTACAGATCTTAAGCCATACTGCAGCCCATGCAAGCTCGTCGTAGTCATAGCTTGAAGTATAGAAACCTCCGTCGTAACCGAGGCTGAGGACTTTGTTGCTGTCATCGGCTTCCTTGTGGGTTTCTCTTGCAAAGTCATAAAGTGCGATGGCTTTTTCAAGGCTTTCTTTTGCATACTCAGGCTCTGTATCCTTGAAGTTCAGATAGTTTATAGCAAGAGAAGCCGCAGCTCCTGCGCACATGTCAGAGGCCGGAGTATCTACAGTAGCAAAGTAAGCCGGACGCGCAAAGTTAAGAAGCATCTTAGTATCCTGAAGCTCCGGCGGACACCAGTAGTTATGGTCGTTGTTTCCTTCGCCTACCTGATAACAGAACGCAAGAAGCTTTCCGTCTTCATCAAGATATGTTCCTTTCATATAGAAGTCGTTGAACCAGTGGAGTATATCCTCCATATGTTCTTGTGTTCCTGTATCCTTGTATGCATCTCTGAACTCATAGTATCCCCAGCCGAGTGTTGATGCGGCATACGAACCGGGGAGACCGAACTTCACGTGGTCGCCTGCATCATGGAAGCCGCCTCCGCAGTCGATATATCCGTCACCGTCAGGGTCGAGTATATCACGGTGTTCGTCAATGAACTCCTGTGAGAGGTTTGTCCCGTATCGTGCGTCTGCGCCTTCTTCGTCGATAGGCTGGAGCGGTATATTATAGTCTTCTGTATGACAGTCACCGCGCCACTCGAGTTTTTTGTTTTTTTCACCTGTTTCCGGGTCCTTGTCATATCCGCACATGTTTGCGTCATAGAAGTAAAGTACATACTGAAGCGCCTTGGCAAAGTTTACTTCTACGTCGTCATATGAAAACGAATCCGGATCAGGGAACTTTATCTCATCCTCAAAGATCTCCGGCGGCTTTTCACCTGCATCCGCAAACGCCGGAGCACATACGGACACACTGCTCATGACCGCAAGGCTGAGCGTTCCTGCAAGAAAACGTTTCCAAAAACTTTTCTTTTTCATAGTACACTACCTTTCCTGTTGCTTGATCGTTACAGCGGTTATTCCCGGTTTGTAAGGAAAACCGCACCTATAACTATTATACTATACATGAACTAGCTTACGCAATACAAAAAATGCGGATCGTGTGTATAAAGTTATGGGGAGGGTTTGTGGAAAGATACAAAACGGTGGGGTCTGTGCGATAAAAGGCAAAAAAATGTGCTTTACAAAAGATTTTGTGTATGGTATAATGATAATATTCTGTTTGACACAGAGTATTGTTTTAAAATAATATTCAGGTTTATGGAGGAAAAAATGGAAGAAAAAAACGAACGTTATCTCAACGTCACTCTCAAGAACTCTCAGGATGATTGTGACAATGAGCAGGTGTGTATATCCATAGTTGGTATACTTAAAAACCTAAAAAGATTTTTTGCACTGTGGGTATCGGTTTCTATCATAGTATCGATACTGGCACTTGTAGGTTCTGCTCTTATGAAGCAGGATGAGTATAAGCAGATGGTATCGCTCGTGAGCTTTACATACGATGGTGTAGAGAAGGGACTTGATCCTAACGGAAACAAGTTTAACGTAAATACTGTAAAGAGCCCTCAGATAATAGAAGCTGCGTTTGAAGAGCTTGATATTCCTATAGAGAAGCTTGAGTCTGTAAGAAAAAATATATATTTTGAAGGTATAATCCCGCAGGACACTGCAGAGAGACTCACTGCTTATAAGAATATTTTTGAAGAGAGCAGCGGCGGTTCACAGCTTACAGCTGTAGACAAGATCATAGAAGAGACATACTATCCTACTCAGTATAAGGTATACTTTGATTATGCAAGTACAGGACTTGATGCAAAGGAAGCGGCAGCACTCCTTAATCAGATGCTCGAGTGCTACAGCGAATATTTCCTTGAAGTATATGGTTATAACGGAGCGCTCGGAAGCTCACTTAGTGCACTTGACTATCAGGATTATGACTATGCTGAGGCTGTTGATCTGTTTGACTCCACATTAAGCAGACTCTCAACTTACGTAAAGCAGGTTTCAAGCACTGATACAACACGCTTTCGTTCAACTGAGACAGGTCAGACGTTTGCAGACCTTACAGAAACTATATCTACTATCAGAAACCTCGATCTTGAAAGAATAGCTTCGTATGTAACTCTCAACACTATAACAAAGGACAAGGATTCACTTCTTACGTACTATCAGTTCAAGGTTGAGGACCTTCAGAGAAGACAGGTGATATGTCAGGAGAACCTTGCTTCTATAAACGAATCCATAGCAAACTACGAAAAGAACACTATCATGATGTTCGGTGCGAACGGTTCTGAAAACATGAACGTTTCAGCTTCAGAAGCATCAGAGCAGTATGACAGACTCTTCAACATGAAGACTGACGCTCAGAACGAGCTCTCTACTACTATCCAGAGTATAAACCTCTATAACAAGAGAATAGAAAGACTTACAGCATCAACAGCTATAAACTCTGCTACGATGAAGGCAAAGGTTGAGGAGGACTTAAGCAAGCTCAACTCACAGGTAAATATACTTATCGATGTTGTAAACAGGACAGCTGATGATTATTATAAGACTGTAGTTTTCTCCAAGGCGTATAACATACTTGTTCCTGCAAACGCTTCGTTCGGAAGTGTTGCAAAGCAGGCTGTAAGCGATTCGATGATGACTATCATTATTATCGATGCACTTATCTTTGTTATTTACTTTGCGGCAGCAGTTATTGTTTCCTGCATGCAGGAGTATAAGAAGGCTCATGCAGCAGAGGGTACTGATGCAGATAAGGAAGAAACAGAAGAAAAGCCTGAAAAGAAAGTAACTAAGAACGAAAAATCCAAAAACACCAAATAAAAAATATATCCCCTTTACGTGTATGATGCGTAAAGGGGATATGTTTTTTATGGTCTATAATATCATGCGATAGCCTCTGCCTGTCTCTGTGATGATGTACTCGGGGTTTGCGGTATCTTTTTCTATTTTTTTTCGTATGTTTGTCATGTTTACTCTGAGAATACGATTGTCGCCGTCGGTGCTTGTGCCCCATATGCTTTTTATGATATAGTCATAGGTTATTACCTTTCCTGCGTTTTTGGCAAGAAGCTCGACTATGCTGTATTCGTTTCTTGTGAGACGTACGTCGTTTCCTTCTATAGTTACGCGCTGTCTCTTGTAGTCTATTATCATGTCGCCTTTGCGGAAGTAATCAGCAGATCTGGAACGGAGTGAGGCTGAGTGGCGGATAACGTTTTTTACTCTTGCTATAAGCTCGGCTGTACCGATGGGTTTTGTCATATAGTCGTCGGCGCCGAGGTCGAGGGCGGCTACCTTGTCCTTTTCGTCGGTGCGGGCGGAAACTACTATTATAGGCATATCGGTAAAGGTACGGATTTTTCTTAAGAGTCTCAGGCCGTCTATATCGGGAAGTCCGAGGTCAAGGAGGGCCATATCGGGGGAGTAGTCCTTGATGATTCTGAGTGCGTTCATGCCGTTTGAGGCGGTATATATACGGAAGCTGTAATTCGCAAAAACTGATTTTAGAAGCTCGCGTGAAACGGGCTCATCTTCTATGATAAGAAGACTGTACTTGAAAGACATTTTTTCGACAACCTTTCTGCATATTGTTTTTCTCTGCAAAATTCTTTTTATAAGTCATTAATACGACTATGATAACATAAAAAAAAGTTTTTTTCAATAGAAGATAAGAAATTTTAGCGGAATTTAGCGGTGGAATTTATAGCAGGGCTTTGCGGTCGCCCTGCACCTTCGCGGGAAGAATGTATTTGTTTTGGGTGGTGGTGTATTTGTGGTGAGAAGAGTGGGTTTAGGGTAATAGCAGGGCTTTGCGGTCGC
>SVNR01000068.1 GCA_015066815.1 Ruminococcus sp. | reverse complement strand
GAATCTGGGTAAAAACACAGAGTCGGTAGGTAACGGACTTCTTTCATCACAGGCATATAAGACACCGATGAGCATAACAAAGCTTACACTTCCCGATAATCTTAAGGCAATAGGAAATAATACATATGGAGATAATGGTAATTATCAGACAGCAGTATCAGTTCTTGAGATATCTGCAGATGCAGAAACAGTGCCTTCAGTTTTCTATAACAGAGCAACACTTTCGGAGATAAATGTAGCAGAGGGCAACAAGAATTACTCATCAGATAAGGGAGTACTTTACACAGCAGACAAGAAGGAGCTTATAAAGGCGCCATCATCCACAGCACTCAAGATATATACAGTATGTGATGGAACAGAGAGCATAGCAAACAACGCCTTCAGCAATTCAGCACTTACAGTAATAAACGTATCAGACAGCGTAAAGACATTAGGAAACTATGTTTTTGCAAACTGCTATTCACTGAAGGAACTGAATCTGGGTAAAAACACAGAGTCGGTAGGTAACGGACTTCTTTCATCACAGGCATATAAGACACCGATGAGCATAACAAAGCTTACACTTCCCGATAATCTTAAGACAATAGGAAATAATACATATGGAGATAATGGTAATTATCAGACAGCAGTATCAGTTCTTGAGATATCTGCAGATGCAGAAACAGTGTCTTCAGTTTTCTATAACAGAGCTACGCTGAAGGAAATAAATGTTGCAGATGGAGGGGCTCATTATTCATCAGATAAAGGAGTGCTCTACAATGCGGATAAGACTGTACTTATAAAATCTCCTTCATCAACAGATATGACAGCATACGATGTATGTGAGACAACACAGACTATAGGCGACAATGCATTCAGTAACTCTGTTCTTACAGAAATAAATGTATCAGACAGCGTTCAGACGATAGGAAACTACGCTTTTTCAAACTGTATATCACTCAGAAAGCTCAATCTTGGAAAAAACGTTGAAAAAATAGGAAACGGCGTGATGGCGTCAGCTGCATATGGCACAAAAATGAACATAGAAACCCTTACTATTCCGGAAAGCCTCAAGGTAATCGGAAATAACATCTATGGTGATAACAGCAACTATCAGACTATTGTTACTGTTCTTGATGTTCCTGCAAGTGCTGAAGACGTTCCTGCAGTTTTCTACAATAAGTCAACTCTCAAAGAAATAAACGTAGCAGAAGGCGGAAAGAATTACTCATCAGACAATGGTGTTCTCTATAACGGTGATAAGACAGTTCTTATAAAGTGCCCTCGTTCAACAGAAGCTTCCGAATATAAGATCGCTGATGAAACAACTACAGTAAGCTCGGCAGCTTTTGAAGGCACAGGTCATAAGGGAGTGTATTTCCCTGCAGGTATCAGAATCATAGGCAACAATGTTTTTAACTCATCGCTCAAGATAATATACGGTTATACAGGTACAGTTGCTGAAACATATGCAAATGAACACGGCTTCGGATTTGTTTCACTCGGTGAGGTTTCCGAACAGCCTCCTGTAACAACAAAGCCGTCAGTAACAACACCGTCAGTGACAACAGCAAAGCCACCGGTAACAACACCGTCAGTGACAACAGCAAAGCCACCGGTAACAACACCGTCAGTGACAACAGCAAAACCACCGGTAACAACACCGTCAGTAACAACAGCAAAGCCACCGGTAACAACACCGTCAGTGACAACAGCAAAACCACCGATAACAACACCGTCAGTGACAACAACAAAACCATCAGTGACCACACCGGCAATAACAACAACAAAACCACCGGTAACTACACCGGTCACAACACCTGCAGAGCCTCCCGTATCCGGTGATAAGAATAACTACGATGTTGACGGCAACGGCAAGATAGATATAATGGATCTTTTAAAACTCAAAATATATCTTCTCAGCTAATTTTTAAAGAAATATATTGAACCTCAGTCATATGCACAGAACTGATGTGATTAGCTGATGTGCAAGAAAGAATCCCCTGCGTAATATAAAACCGTGGGGGATTTTTTGATTGTAAAAAGTGATAAAAATTACACAAAAATTTACGATTAAAAGAATATAATATTGATTTTTTTAGAATTATTTTGAAGAAATATTGACATAAATGAGGTAAGCGTTGTATAATCAATTTTAAAAAAAAAATAATCAAAGGAGAATTATGATTATGAAAAACAACAGAAACAAAAGAACAGCAGTTATAGTATCAGCGTTTTTACTGGCAACAGGTGTATCCATCGGTTCAAACCTTGATAAGATATCACTTGATTCAGCAATGATGATTTTTGCTGACGATGTGTTCTACAATGGCTTTAGGTATACTGTAAACGACGGAGAGGTTACGATCACCGGTTTTAACGATGAGCTTGATCTCAGCAATGTTGTGATACCGGACGAGATTGACGGTAAGCCTGTAACAGCAATAGGTGAAAAAGCATTTGAAGGATCAGCTGTTGCAGCGGTAAAAGTAAGCGACAGTGTAACTTCAATAGGAAGCAGGGCTTTTGCAAACTGCTATTCACTGAAGGAGCTGAATCTTGGTAAAAACACAGAGTCGGTAGGTGACAGACTTCTTTCATCACAGGCATATAAGACACCGATGAGCATAACAAAGCTTATACTTCCTGATAATCTTAAGGCAATAGGAAATAATACATATGGAGATAATGGTGATTATCAGACAGCAGTATCAGTTCTTGAGATATCTGCAGATGCAGTATCAGTGCCTTCGGTTTTCTATAACAGAGCGACACTGAAGGAAATAAATGTAGCAGAGGGCAACAAGAATTACTCATCAGATAAGGGAGTACTTTACACAGCAGACAAGAAGGAGCTTATAAAGGCACCATCATCCACAGCACTCAAGATATATACAGTATGTGATGGAACAGAGAGCATAGCAAACAACGCCTTCAGCAATTCAGCACTTACAGTAATAAACGTATCAGACAGCGTAAAGACATTAGGAAACTATGTTTTTGCAAACTGCTATTCACTGAAGGAACTGAATCTGGGTAAAAACACAGAGTCGGTAGGTAACGGACTTCTTTCATCACAGGCATATAAGACACCGATGAGCATAACAAAGCTTACACTTCCCGATAATCTTAAGACAATAGGAAATAATACATATGGAGATAATGGTAATTATCAGACAGCAGTATCAGTTCTTGAGATATCTGCAGATGCAGAAACAGTGTCTTCAGTTTTCTATAACAGAGCTACGCTGAAGGAAATAAATGTTGCAGATGGAGGGGCTCATTATTCATCAGATAAAGGAGTGCTCTACAATGCGGATAAGACTGTACTTATAAAATCTCCTTCATCAACAGATATGACAGCATACGATGTATGTGAGACAACACAGACTATAGGCGACAATGCATTCAGTAACTCTGTTCTTACAGAAATAAATGTATCAGACAGCGTTCAGACGATAGGAAACTACGCTTTTTCAAACTGTATATCACTCAGAAAGCTCAATCTTGGAAAAAACGTTGAAAAAATAGGAAACGGCGTGATGGCGTCAGCTGCATATGGCACAAAAATGAACATAGAAACCCTTACTATTCCGGAAAGCCTCAAGGTAATCGGAAATAACATCTATGGTGATAACAGCAACTATCAGACTATTGTTACTGTTCTTGATGTTCCTGCAAGTGCTGAAGACGTTCCTGCAGTTTTCTACAATAAGTCAACTCTCAAAGAAATAAACGTAGCAGAAGGCGGAAAGAATTACTCATCAGACAATGGTGTTCTCTATAACGGTGATAAGACAGTTCTTATAAAGTGCCCTCGTTCAACAGAAGCTTCCGAATATAAGATCGCTGATGAAACAACTACAGTAAGCTCGGCAGCTTTTGAAGGCACAGGTCATAAGGGAGTGTATTTCCCTGCAGGTATCAGAATCATAGGCAACAATGTTTTTAACTCATCGCTCAAGATAATATACGGTTATACAGGTACAGTTGCTGAAACATATGCAAATGAACACGGCTTCGGATTTGTTTCACTCGGTGAGGTTTCCGAACAGCCTCCTGTAACAACAAAGCCGTCAGTAACAACACCGTCAGTGACAACAGCAAAGCCACCGGTAACAACACCGTCAGTGACAACAGCAAAGCCACCGGTAACAACACCGTCAGTGACAACAGCAAAACCACCGGTAACAACACCGTCAGTAACAACAGCAAAGCCACCGGTAACAACACCGTCAGTGACAACAGCAAAACCACCGATAACAACACCGTCAGTGACAACAACAAAACCATCAGTGACCACACCGGCAATAACAACAACAAAACCACCGGTAACTACACCGGTCACAACACCTGCAGAGCCTCCCGTATCCGGTGATAAGAATAACTACGATGTTGACGGCAACGGCAAGATAGATATAATGGATCTTTTAAAACTCAAAATATATCTTCTCAGCTAATTTTTAAAGAAATATATTGAACTACAGATATATCTGGCATTTACCATAATATTCCTCTGCGATATGTAAACGCAGGGGAATTATTTTACATATACAGTAAAAACAAACCCCAAAAAAATCTTGACACGATTTTATAACTCGTGATATAATTTATGATATATGAATATTTGAAGCCGCAGAGAAAATAAACCTTTTCGATCTGCATTTTTTCATGTTTTCAGAAAGGAAAAAACATATGGAACTGATAAGAATACAAAAAATCATTGCGGACAGCGGATATTGTTCAAGACGCAAGGCAGAAGAATATATCAGCAAGGGAAAAGTTAAGGTAAACGGTCATCCCGCAAAGCTTGGAGACAAGGCTGGCATCAGGGATGAAATAACTATATGCGGCGAAAAACTTTACAGACCCAGAAAAAAGAAAAATATATATCTTATGCTCAACAAGCCTCGTGGTTATGTTACAACAGTTTCCGATGAGCTTGACAGAAAATGCGTTATAGACCTTCTTGAAGGCATAGAGGAAAGAGTATATCCTATAGGACGTCTTGACAAAAACTCTGAGGGACTTCTTCTCTTTACAAACGACGGAAACTTTGCAAACAGTATCATGCATCCGAGCAAGCATGTAGCAAAGACATATCGTGTTACAGTACGTCCGGATATCACTGATGATCAGCTCGTAACATTGTCCTCAGGTATGGAAATAGACGGTTATAAGACTCAGCCGGCGGTGATAAATGTCGTTGCAAAGGAACCCGGCAGAGTGGTGCTTCTCATGACAATAAAAGAAGGCAGAAACCGTCAGATAAGAAAAATGTGTGAGGGTGTAGGACTTGAGGTTGCAAGGCTCAGAAGAATAAGCATAGGTCCTCTCAAGCTTGGAATGCTTAAGCCCGGAGCATATCGTGAACTTACTGCCGAGGAGCTTCGTGCTATAAGAAATGCTCTTGGTGAATGATAAAACGAGAAAAGCTTAAAAAAATAAAGAAATTAGTCAGACTATTGCAAATAATTAAAAAATATGTTATGATTATAGTGTTTGGTTAACAGAAATTTTAGTCGTTAGCAGTGAAAAAAGATCCGTTATTATAAACCTGTTTTACATTTTCCTGCTATAAACTATAAAAAATCTCAGAAAGGGAATTATATATGCAGATTGAAAAAAACTTAGACAGTGCGGCACGCAAAAGACTTTCTCTTCTTTTTGATGATGGTGTATATACTGAGATCAATTCACTTTCAACAGAAAAGGACAGCCTTGCAAGTGTTGTAACAGCATACGGATATGTGAACGGTTCTCTTGTTTATGCATATTCACAGGATAAGTCAGTAAACGGCGGCGCAGTAGGAACTGTTCATGCACAGAAGATAGCAAAGCTTTATTCACTTGCTGCCGGAACAGGCAGACCGGTTGTTGGTATTCATGATTCAAACGGAGCTTTTATCGACGGCACGGTTGATTCACTCAACGCTTACGGCCAGATGATAGGTACAGCAGCTTCGGTATCAGGTGTTATACCTCAGATATCAGTTGTTGCCGGGGTATGCGCAGGCAGTGCGGCTATGCTTGCTTCTATGGCTGATTTTGTAATCATGACAAAGGAAAGCGAGCTTTTTGCAGCTCCGAACGGTGCCGGTTCATCTGAGGACGCAAGCAAATCAGGACTTGCCTCAGTAGTATGCAGTGATGACAGTGCTGCAATGAATACAGCAAAGGAACTGCTCAGACTCATTCCGGAAAACAATCTCTCAGCAGTACCGGTCTACGAATACGAAGAAAACGTATTTGCTTCGGGCGATAAGCTTGATGATATCATAAACAACATAGCAGATGCTGATTCTGTAACAGAGCTTTATTCAGGCTTCGGAAAAGCTTCATATACTGCACTTGTGACTGTTTCAGGCTCGACTGCAGGTATTGCCGCTACAAACAGGACATCCGACAAGCTCACAGCAGAGGATTCTGCGAAGCTTGCACGTTTTGTAAGAACCTGTGATGCTTTCAATATCCCTGTTATCACAATAGTTGATACAGAGGGCTTTGACGGAGATGAAGAAGCAGCAGGAAGCGTAAGGAATATGACTATGCTTGCCGGTGCTTATGCAGAGGCTACAACGCCTAAGATCACACTTGTTACAGGTAAGGCTTTTGGACCTGCTTTTGTTGCCCTTGCAAGTAAGGGAACAAACTCTGATTTTACTTTTGCATGGAACAGTGCGGTTATTTCGCCGCTTCACCCTCTTACAGCTGTTGAGTTCCTGTGGCATGAAAAGCTCTCAGGTGCAGAAAACGCTGCACAGAAGAGAAACGAGCTTGCAGCAGAGTATATATCAGAATATGCTACAGCTGAAAAAGCAGCATACAGAAACGGCGTAGACGAAATAATAACCAAAGAACAGACAAGAACAAGACTTGCGGAAGCTCTCGAGGTCCTCTCAGGAAAGAGAGAAACAAGACTTCCTAAAAAGCACAATAATTTCCCGCTTTGATTTATAGTGAACGAAAAAATATTTTTTTCGTTCACTATTGGCCGATATGCACGTAGTGACCGCATGGAACGGATGTGCAAGGCAATATAAATAAAATAATTATAGTGAAAGTCAAATTTATTTTGACGTTCACTATAAATATATTGAAAGCCAGATTTAATTTGATGTTCAATATAAAACAAAGCATATTTTCAGAATTGTTTATCCGCAGTAAAATAATTCTTGTCTATAAAACTCATATCTGCGGAGAATTGGAGTTTTTGATATGAAAAGATTTAATATTACAGTAAACGGCAAATCATATGATGTTGCAGTAGAAGAAATAACAGACGGTTCAGCACCTGTACAGGCAGCTCCTGCTGCTGCACCTGCACCTGCTCCGGCAGCAGCTCCTTCACCGGCCCCTGCAGCAGCTGCAGGCGAGGGAACAAAGGTTACTGCTCCTATGCCCGGAAATATCCTTGACGTTAAGGTGAATGTAGGCGACAGTGTAACAAAGGGACAGGTACTTTTAGTTCTTGAAGCTATGAAGATGGAAAACGATATAGTTGCTCCTTGCGATGGCAAGGTTACAAGCGTTATCGCAAAGAAGGGTGACACTGTAAACGCTTCAGACACTCTTGCTACAATTCAGTAATTTTTTACGAAAGGCGGTTTACCTATAATGGCTAAGAAAATAGGAATTACAGAAACTGTACTGCGTGACGCACACCAATCACTCCTTGCTACCCGTATGCCTCTCGAAGACATGCTTCCTATCCTTGATAAGATGGATAAGGTAGGATATCATTCTATCGAGTGCTGGGGCGGAGCTACTTTTGACTCCTGTCTGAGATTTCTTGATGAAGATCCGTGGGAAAGACTCAGAGTTCTCAAGAAAAACCTTCCGAACACAAAGCTTCAGATGCTTTTCAGAGGACAGAATATGCTCGGATACCGTCACTATGCAGACGATGTTCTCGAATACTTTGTTCAAAAATCTGTAGCTAACGGAATAGATATAATCAGAATCTTTGATGCTCTTAACGACATCAGAAACCTTGACACTGCTATCAGAGCAGCCAAGAAGGAAGGCGCTCACGCTCAGGTTGCTATTTCATATACTACAGGTGAGATTTTCACAACCGAATATTATGTGAACTATGCAAAAGCAATCGAATCAGCCGGCGCGGATTCTATCTGTCTTAAGGATATGGCGGCACTTCTGACTCCATATGAAACAGAAAAGCTCGTAAAGGCTATCAAAGCAGAGACAAATCTTCCTATACAGCTTCATACTCACTACACATCAGGACTTGCATCGATGTGTATGATGAAGGGCGTAGAAGCAGGTATTGATGTTATCGATACTGCTATGTCACCTCTTGCTCTCGGTACATCTCATGCACCGACAGAATCAATGGTTGCAGCTTTTAAGGATACAGAGTTTGATACAGGACTTGATCTTGTTCTTCTTACAGAGATAAGAGAATACTTCATGAAGCTCAGACAGAAGTATATAGAATCAGGACTTATTGATCCCAAGATGCTTGCAGTTGACGCAAACGCACTTATCTATCAGGTACCGGGCGGTATGCTTTCAAACCTTCTTTCACAGCTCAAGCAGGCAGGAAAGGAAGATAAGCTTACTGAGGTTCTTCTTGAGGTTCCGAGAGTACGTAAGGATGCAGGACATCTTCCTCTCGTTACACCGACCTCTCAGATTGTTGGTACACAGGCTGTATTCAACGTAATAACAGGCGAAAGATATAAGACTGTAACCAAGGAGTTCAAGGGCGTTGTAAGAGGAGAATACGGAAGAACACCTGTTCCGATAGATCCTGAATTCAGAAAGAAAATAATAGGTGACGCAGAACCTATCGATTGTCGTCCTGCAGATCTTATAAAGCCTGAGCTTGATACGATCCGTAAGGAATGCGCAGAGTGGATTGAACAGGAAGAGGACGTACTCAGCTACGCACAGTTCGGTCAGGTTGCCGTAAAGTTCTTCGAAAAGAGAAGAAACAAGAAGTACGGTGTTGACGGAAAGCATTCCGATAAGGAAAAGCAGGTTCATCCTGTCTGATTCAGACATAATATCATAGTGAACAAAAAAATTATTTTTTCATTCACTATTAGCCGATATGCATGGAGTGACCGCATGGAACTGATGTGCAAGGCTATATCAATAAACTTAAAAACAGATTTAAAACAGGTAAACACCTATTGTGATTTGCCTGTTTTGGTCTTGTATAAAAACAAACTGCTGTCAGCTTGCAGCAGTAGTTTTATAAGTAAATAGGAGGGTTTTAATATGCCAATAAAAATATCGACAGACCTTCCGGCTTACAGGACGTTGCTGGATGAAAATATATTTGTAATGCCTGACAACATTGCTGAGCATCAGGATATACGAGAGCTTAAGATAGCTATTCTTAATCTTATGCCAAAAAAAATCGAAACAGAAACACAGTTTCTCAGACTTTTGAGTAATACTCCGCTTCAGGTTGACATAGATTTTGTACATGTGGAGTCACACATATCCAAGAACACCTCTGTGAGTCATCTTAATACTTTTTACAAGACATTCAACGAAATAAAAAACAACATGTATGACGGTTTTATCATAACCGGCGCACCTGTTGAACAGCTTGAATATGAAGCGGTAGATTACTGGAATGAGCTTTGTGATATAATGGAATGGACAAAAACAAACGTTTTTTCGACAATGCATATCTGCTGGGGAGCTATGGCCGGTCTTTATTATCACTTTGGTATACCCAAGCACAGCATAAGCGAAAAAATGTTCGGAGTATTTCCGCACAGAGTCCTCAAGGAAAACTCACAGCTCCTGAAGGGGTTTGATGAGGGATTTCTTGTGCCGCATTCCAGACACACCGAAATAAAACGTGAGGATGTGGAAAAGATTCCGCAGCTTGACATTACAAGTGAGTCAGATATAGCGGGTGTATACATGATCTGCAATAAAAACAGGAGACAGTATTTTATAACAGGACACAGCGAATATGACAGGGATACTCTTGCACAGGAGTATTTCAGAGATGCAGACAAAGGGCTTGACATCAGAATCCCATACAACTATTTCCCCGATGATGATCCTGCCAACATCCCCTTGTTCAAATGGCGCGGTCACGCAAATCTCATGTTTTCAAACTGGCTGAATTATTGCGTATATCAGAGAACTCCGTATGACATCAACAAAATACCCGAATGCGAGTTCTGATATAAAATATTTTTTTGGAGGAAAGAAAATGGAAGAAACTAAAAGTAAAAAGGGCTTAAGTATCGCAGCGCTGATATTTGGTATTATCAGTATGCTTTGCTGCTGTATGGGATTTCCGTTTGCTATAATCGGACTTATACTCGCTATTATAGCTCTTGTAAAACGTTCCGGCGGTAAGGGAATGGCAATTGCAGGTATTATCACATCCGGTATCACACTTGTAATCAGCACTATTGTGGCTGTAAGCCTCATACCTTTTGCACCGTATGTTGAAGGCTTTGTAGAGCTCGGCGAAAACGCTGAAGAATGCATTGAAGAATACGAAGAATACGGAGTACTTCCGGATGTAGTTCAGGAAATGATCGATGACGGTCTTATGACTGAGGATGATGCAAAGATATTTATGGATTCATTCTCAACAAGCTACCAGCAGTCAGTTCCTGCAAACTAAACCGGCTGAAGAGAAGGAATAAGATTTCTCAGAACATAGTAAACTATAATAATTCCCGCAGCGGATAAGTAAAAAGCTTTTCCGCCGGGAATTATTTTTTTGTTTTTTTCTGTCAGTACGTTTATGAGAAGCCGGATATAGATAGCTATGCAAAAGACAGCGCCGATGATCACAGAAGGATTGTTTTTTAAGGAAAGAAGGATGTTACCGTCAAGCAGAGCCTTGACAGCACGCGTTCCTCCGCATCCGGGACAATATAAGCCATACAGCAGATATACCGGACATACATAGTGAGTAACATCCATAAAAAACAAAAAGGCTTTGGCTGTAATCAACAGAAGTACACACAGAACAAACGGCAGTATAAGAAAAAAAGCTTTCTTTTTCATAAATAAATTTTTCCTTTCATAATAGTAATTGAAGAAGACAAAGAGGAATATATATTTTATAGAGAGCATTATAAAGTGTATGAACAGGAGGCTGACAAAAATGAGAAGAAGACAAAGCAAGCTAAAAAGTATTTTTCTGGTGACGGGGAGTATTCTTATTTCTCCGGTAGTAGCATCAGGTGTTGTAAAAGGAGTATCCGAGCTTGGTTCAGTGGCAGCACTGTTTTCAGAGATCACTATAGGTACAGATGCAGGAGAAAAGGATGACAGAAGACAGCCGATGGTATCTCATGGCTTTGGCTGGAACGATGAGTATAAAAAAGAGCCTGTTCTGAAAGGCGATAAGAATCTGGTGCCATATCCTGAGATAACTGATGTGCGTTCAGGAAATGTGATCATGCAGACGTTCGGAGAGTACTCAGGAAACGAGTACTTTGATCTTGAAAAATGCGGACAAGTACGTAACTGCACCGATGAGTCAACAAATGTTCTTCTTGCGCAGAGCAGACTCGAACCGGAGTTTTCGGTAAAACTCAACAGTACACCACAGGTGCTTATTATGCATACCCATACTACAGAGAGCTTTGAGCCTTTTGAAAGAGAATACTATGACGCATCGTTTTCATATCGTACATCAGACGAGAGTATGAATGTTGTAGCTATCGGAGAAGAAATGAAGGTCCAGATAGAAAGCTGCGGGATAAGTGTTATACACGATACTACTATACATGATTATCCTTCGTATAACGGTTCATACGAAAGAAGCGCTGAAACGGTAAAAAAAATACTCAGTGAAAACCCTGATATAAAGGTTGTGCTTGATATTCACAGGGATGCTATAGCGTCAGATAACGATCTGATAGCACCGGTTACAAGAATAAACGGAAAAAACGCCGCTCAGATAATGATAGTTTCCGGATGTGACGACGGCACTATGAATATGCCTGATTATCTTCAGAACTTCAGACTTGCAGCTATGTTCCAGCAGCAGATAGAGGGGGATTATCCGGGGCTTACAAGACCTGTTCTTTTTGACTACAGAAACTATAACCAGGATCTTACCACAGGAAGTCTCCTTATAGAAGTAGGAAGCCACGGAAACTCGATAGACCAGGTACGATATACAGGAGAGCTTATCGGAAAGTCAATAGGCAAGGCTCTTCAGAAGCTGACCTGACAGTATTTTCAGAAAAAACAAAAGCCGGAAAATTCCGGCTTTTTATGAAACATCTTATACTGTCAGGCTTGTGTTGGATTTTTTTGATGAAACAAGACATGTTCTGTAGAAGTCATTGAGTTCTCCTCTGTATACAAGCTTGGCGTCAGGAAGATGCCTCAGATCCTCCGGCGAATACATGCATACCGGTTTATTAAGCTGAACACCTGATTCACGTATGATGTATGCGACAAACTGAGAGCAGACAAACTTGTTTTTCCGTTCGATATGAAGTCTGAACGGAATTGACCAGAACCCCATGATATTGTAAGAATATGTGCTGCTGTATTTTTTGAAGTGATTAAGTATATTCATGAACTTTTCTTTTTGTTCAGGAGTTACAGGAAGCATATAGATCTCGCATGGGATATATGAAAAAAGCCCGAACGTTCCTTCTCCGACTATTTCCTGATTAAAACCTGCCGGGAGCGGGAACATAGCATATTTTCTGCAGAAGCTGTACATGTCTGATAAGGTCAGATCCACTGCTATAGAGCTGTGGTTATACGGCTTTCTGGTGAAGAATTTTATTATTTTTGCGACAGTTGTACCTGTCTGAGTAACTATGATGTATATAGCGTCATTCATGACTATTATACCTCTTAAAACACAAAAAAATTAAAAAAAAAGGGTTGAAAATTACAATTATATTTGATATACCCCGAGTTTGCCACTTAAATTGAAAAAACGGAGCTCCGAAAAGGCTCCGTTTTTTCGTAAATACGTCGTTAGGCGCATAATATTCAGCTTAGATTT
>SVNR01000067.1 GCA_015066815.1 Ruminococcus sp. | reverse complement strand
TTATATACTTATTATACTACTAAAAAGATATCATTTCTATTAGAGATTTTAACAAGATATTATCAACTATGCTATGTTGAAAACCTTTATTTTTTTCAGGATGGGCTATACTCCTGAACAGTTACAAAAGTTTTAAAAGGTCCGGAGCAGAACTATGCTGCAGCAATGAATCGTTCGGGTCAGTGGGTTGTAAATACTATAGACACAGGTTCTGAGGAAGTATCGGAAGAATGTACGGTAAACAAGTATATAGACACTGATGTAAACACACAGTTCATTGATGGTGATGAGGTTTACAGCTTTTATGTGTATACCGGCGGTATCCTGTACGGATATCAGGATAAAAATACTTTTGTTCCTCTGATAGATCTGTCTTCCTGCTCTGTATCAGGAAACATAGAAGCTGTCGGTATAGGTGAAAACAATATAAAGATAGCTTCTACATATGGTATGAGTGTTCTAAGGAAAAATGATGCCCGGGTTGAAGAAAAGGTTATAACACTCCGGTTATCAGATTCAGCAAGATACAGAAATGCGATAGAAAAATACCGTACAGAGCATAGTGATACCAGGATAGTTATAGAGTCACAGAATTCTTCGGAAATTATGATGCAGGAGGATATTCCTGATATTATTATTGCAGACAGATATACAGATATTATACATCTGATAAAAATGGGTGCTTTTGAGGATATATATCAGTATATTTCAGATGATCAGGCGTTTTCTGATGTTTATATGAAGAATATCGTTGACAGCTTTTCAGATAACGGTCAGCTGTTTGTATTTCCGATTGATTTTATAGTAAGAGGACTTAGTATATATTCTGATGAGGATATAGACGAAAAAACTTTTTGTTTTGAAGATTTTGAACGCATGACAGGAACAGGCCGATATGATTTTTACAATATTATTGATTTGTTCCTTCTTGATGGAAATAAAGCGTTTATCGATTACAATGAACTGAGTTCTGATTATACAGGCGATGATTTTACACGGCTTCTTGATATATGGAAAAAAACTCTGGACAGTCAGGATGAATACAGTGTTTTGGATGAATGGCTGTATGTAAAATCAGCTAAGGATTGGTCTTCGAGTAAAAATCACTGTTTTGTGGGTGTTCCTTCATCAACCGGAAATGATTATTATATCCAGTCTGACAATATGTTCATGATTTCCGGAAACTCTGCAAACAAGGAAGAGTGTATAAGCTTTCTTAAGTTTCTTCTTGAAGAAGAAACACAGAAGGAGCTTCATAACGGATTCAGTTTTCCTGTAAACAAAAATCTTTATGACCGCTGCATGAGAGAAATCGCTATGGAAACAAGCAATGAATATACAGAGAAAATAAAGAACATAACGGAGGGCCCTCTTGTGGCGTATATACAAAATAACAGAGTACGTAATATTATTTTTGACGAACTGTATCAATATGAATTTGATGAAAGAAGTGCTACAGAGGCAGCGGCTGTGATACAGAATAAAGTAAAGCTGTATATGAGCGAGTCGTTGGAAAAGTAGATAATATATGATTAATTCTCACTATAATTTAAAGAAATTCTTGATAAACATTTATGTTTATCAGGGATTTCTTTTTTGTAAGATTAAAAAAAAAACCGTGTCTATATATATGAAGGGAGGTTTTCTGATTGAATGACAAAATGATAATTCAACTGTATCTTGACAGAAACGAAAGAGCTGTAGCAGAAACAGATGAAAAATACGGTTCATACTGCCATTCTATTGCGAATAATATTCTGGATAACAGAGAGGATGCTCATGAATGTGTAAACGATACTTATCTTAGAACATGGAACTCTATTCCTCCGAATATCCCCGAAAAGCTATCGGCGTATCTTGCAAAAATAGTACGAAATCTTGCGTTTAACAGATATCGTATGTCACATGCATCAAGAAGAGGAGGAGGTCAGACAGCGCTTGTGCTTGAGGAACTTGAAGAGATGATTTCAGATGTAGATGCGGAAACTGAATTTAACAGACGAGAGATTGCCAAGGTGATTAATTCATTTGTTTTGTCATTGCCTGAAAAACAAAGAAGTATTTTTCTTTGCAGATACTGGTACGCGGACAGTATTTCACAGATATCTTCTGATTTTAAAATGACCGAAAACAATGTTTCTGTAACACTGAGCCGTCTGAGAAACAAGCTTCGTAAGTATCTTAATGAAAGAGGGATTGAACTTTGAAAAAAGAAGATTTGTTTGAGATATTTGGGGATATAGATGATAAGTATATAATTTGTGCAAACAGATACAGACATTCACATGAGCGGGATTTTTCAAAGGAAAGAGTGATTGTCATGGATGTATTGGTAAAAAAGAAAAAAGCTTCTGTATGGATAGCAGCGCTTATTGCAGTTCTTATAGCAGGCATCGGTATTACAGCAGCATTTTTGGAGACAAAGAAAGAAAAAATAAAATATAACGAAAAGAAGATAGAAAACTATTTCAGGGAAAACGAAAACTTTTCACTTCCGGATAGTCTGTCAGGAATAACTCAGATCGCAGGCAGGGATGAAAAGCTGTATATGATGGCATGGCTTAGCTCTCCCGAACAGGATCCGTCTTATGTTTCTGTATATGACAAGGAAACTGACTGTTTCCTCGATGTTAATCTTAATGGATACGCCGGAGATGTATGTAAACTGTATTCCGGGCAAAAATATCTCTGGATAGTGCTCAATGGTACTGACGGCATGAACAGAATTCTTCGTGCAGACAGAGCTACGCTTGAGGTAACTGATTCTGTTGTTCTTAGGGAAGGGGAATGGGTTTCACAGATCAGAGAAAACGAAGATACAAGTGCAGATATACAGTTATACACTATTAACATTGAAAATGAGTTGTGCGATTGGTATTTTTGTACTTTTGATAGCTCACTCAGTGAAACATCAAGAATAAAAGTCATAGATGAAAATACCGTACCCGATGAAACGGTTCTTACATCCTGTCTTAAAAATGAAAATACAGAGGAATACTATCTGTTCTGTGAGGATTATGAAAATAAAATATCAATGTATAAATACAGCAGTGACGGAAAAGAAGTATATCACAGAGATGATATAGCTTCTGATATGGACGGATACACTACAGGATATTTTCTAACGACATCAGGAAATCCTGTTGTTATGACGCAGGCACTGAGTGACAGCTGTATTAAACAGTTTAATGAATTTGATCAGGAAACCGGAGAAGTGTGCGGCAGATATGAATTTAGTATGAGTGAGAAATTTGTATACATAAACCTCGGAAGCTGGAACAGTTCAGAAAAGTATGATGTTGTATATATATCCGATGGAAAGGTTTATGGTCTTACTCTTGAAGATGAATCATCAGAACTTGTAGCCGACTGCAGTCAGTATAATAAAAAATATTCTGAAGCGTTTATTGTTTCATCAGGGGATGGTGATCTTATGATCTCAGGTTGTGAACGTGATACTTCAGAGGCAGGATATTATCTTGTTTTATCAGACTGTGACGGAAATATACTTGGAAAACATAGTCTTGGAAACAGCACAATCAGTAAATTTCATTTTTCTGAAGAAGGCAGATTGCAGGCTCTTCTGCAAAGCAGTGAAAATATGGACAGCTTCAATATAGAGAATGTAGAATGGTCAGTTGTCAGTATGAAAGAGGATGGCAGCTTTGAGGATAAAACTGCTCTTAGTGTTGATATGAAGAAGGTGCCTTTTGCCAGAGATTTTGCAGCAGCGAATGATTTTTATGCACTTCTGGTAACCAATACAGGTACAGGATTATCATTTGATGAAATACAGCTTTTTGATGCTTCCGGGAAACTGACAGGCAAAATAAACTGTACCGGCAAAAATGTATCTGGGTTGTTTGTCTCAGAAAATAAAATATATGCGGTATGCAGTTCTGATAAAAAAAGCTTTATAAGTGAAATAACTCCGAAAAAAACAGGACTTCCGGAGACGGTTTCCTTAGATTTCATACTGCCTTATGATGATATTCTTATGATGGATGGCAACAATGAGTTTGATGTTTTTATGCGGTTTAATGATGGTGTTTATGGATACAGACTTTCTGATAACAGCCTGACTGAGTTTGTGAACTGGATGGATTCAGATATAAATTATTCATCGTGTATGTGTATGTGTATTCCGGACAGCAATAGCATAGCAATGACGGTGCTTGAGAATAATGGCAATATTATTGAGAGAACAACCGTATTTGATCGTGTTGATGAAACAGTTCTTGAAAAAATTCAACAAAGAAAACTGATAACAATTGCAGGATTAATAGAGCCGGACAAAAATCTTGAGAAGTTTATTCTTGATTATAACAAAAATTCAGAAGAATACAAGATACATTTTGATGACTATAGTAAATACATATTCTCAGATAACATCGCAGGGATATCGTCGCATATAGACAGTGAAATAATAAAAGGAAATGTACCCGATATGATACTTGCGGACAGCAGATTTGATTGGCTACGGTATTCGTCATCAGGCTTGTTTGCAGATATGAAAACTATATCAGAAAATGATGCAGAGTACATAGAAGATGAATACTTCGGAAACCTGTTTGATGCATATGCCTATGACGGAAAACAGTACTGTATTCCACTGAGATTTACATTAAAATGTCTCACAGCTAAAAAATCTCTTGCAGGTGAAAGAACAGGATATACTTATGATGAAATCTTCAGTATAAACAGCGGAAAAAATCTGTTTTCCGCTGCAAAATATCAGCAGTTGCTTAACGAATTTGTTTATTCGGACATTTCAGGATACGTAAATTATAAAGAAGGTACATGCAGATTCGATGATCCTGATTTTATCAGCCTGCTCGGAGTTATTAAAAATAATGGCATACCGGATGATAGCGTGATCGATTTTTCAACGCTTGAAACAGGTGTGCCTCAAGACAGATATATGTTCAATCTCAGTGAACTTAATTCGTTTGATGTTACCGCAAGGATTCAGCAGATATTTGTCGGTGAGGAAGCAGCGTTTTTAGGATACCCTTCATCAGAACCTTCCGGACCTCTTGTGTCATCTGATCTTATTGCCGGTATCTGTTCATCATCACCGTACAAATCAGAAGTCTGGGAACTGATAAAGCAGCTGCTTTCTGATGATTCTCAGAGAAGTATTGCCGGATTCAGATTTCCTGTAAAAAGATCAGTTTTTGACTTCATGGCTCAGTCAGCGGTTAAAAATAGTATATCAAGCTACTGGCCGGCATCTGACGGAAAACAGATAAAGTTAAAGAATATTGACTCTGAAACATTGGAAAGATTAAAAAACACATTGAACAGCGTTCAGAGATCAGTTATGTTTGACTCAAATATTTACAGAATAATAAACGAACAGGCAGAAGTTTTCCTTGCAGATGGACAGAGCGCAGAAGAAACCGCAAGAATAATACAAAGCAAGGTTTCGCTGTATCTGAAGGAAATAGACTAAAATATGATTTCATATGTGAGACGTGTTGTTTTCCGTTTGGCTTTAATGAGATAATATATATGCCCGTCTTGATAATGACATAAAAAAATGTTATACTGAATATATAAGTTTGAACAGGGCGGAGGATTGAAATGGGAACATATTTTAATCCATCAAATGGTGGATTCAGAAAATCTGCATGTGATGAGATTTACATTGATAAAAGTGGTCTTTTGAATATACTTAACAAAAAACTCGGAGCAGAAAGAAACTGTATATCAGTAAGTCACGCCCGACGTTTTGGAAAATCACAGGCTGCAAGGATGATTGATGCATATTACAGCAAGGGATGCGATTCAAAAGAATTATTTTCAAATTTAAAAATATCAGAGTCTGAGGATTTTGAAAAGCATTTGAACAAGTATAATGTTATTCATTTTGATATTTCTTCATTTGCGGATTTTTATAAGGAAACACTTGTAAGTGAGATTATAAGACATTTGTATGATGATATTAAGGAAGATTATCCGGAACTCGATTATAGTAAAACAATTTCAACAGTACTTAAACAAGTATACAATAAATCCCAAAACACTCAATTTGTAATTATTATAGATGAATGGGACTGCGTTGTAAGGAATTTTTCAGACAAACCGAGGCTGGTGCATGAATATCTTCAGTTTCTTCATTCGCTTTTCAAAAGTGAAGAAGCGCATGAGTTTTTAGCTCTTGGATATATAACCGGAATTCTGCCGATAAAAAAAATAAATGATGAATCAGCACTTAATAATTTTTTCGAATATACTATGACTGACTCAGCAGAACTTACAGCATATTTTGGATTTACTGAATATGAAGTAGAAAAGCTTTGTTGTAAGTATGGTATGAATATGAGTTCTGTAAAGGATTGGTACAATGGATATCTGATAAACGGAGAGCATATGTATAATCCAAATTCCGTTTATATGGCAATGGTACGTCATAGTCTTGAATCTTACTGGAAAAACACATCTGCCTTTAATACAATAAATACTTTTATTTCACTTGATTTTGACGGATTAAAGAGTGATATAATGAAAATGCTTGCGGGCGGTTTAGTGTACGTTGATATAAAAGGATTTGAAAATGATCTTTCAATGATAAACAGTAAGGATGATGCGCTTACAGCACTTATTCATCTGGGATATCTGGGTTATGATAAAGATAAAAAAACAGCGTATATACCTAACTATGAAGTCAAGGAAGCGTATCAGTCAGCATTGGCTAAAGGAAAATGGAGTGAAATATCAAAATCAATTTCAAGATGTGAGGAACTGCTTTTCTCAACAATAAATGAGGATGCTGACAGAGTAGCAGAACTTCTTGAACTTTCACATGATACTTATGTCTCTGTTCTAAAATACAATGATGAAAATTCTTTAAGCTGTGCTATAACGATGGGTTTTTTTACAGCACCGGCATATTATACGATAATCAGAGAACTTCCATCAGGTAAAGGTTTTGCTGATGTTGTTATGATACCAAGAGAGGATTCTGTTGATAAACCAGCGATGATTATTGAACTTAAGTGGGATAAGGACGCTGATGCTGCGATAAGGCAAATTAAAGAAAAACGATATACCGGAATCCTTAAAGGATATAAAAAAGAAATTCTTCTTGTCGGAGTAAATTACGATAAGCAATCCAAGAAACATGAGTGTGTTATTGAGAGAGTAACTGACTGTTAAATTTTTAAAAAAAGAGAATATCTTCTCAGGTCAATTTGGGAGGATATTCTCTTTTTATTATAGATAAACCCCAAACATGATACAAGCACAGAATTCAGTGCCTGACAATAAAAAAATAGTCAGTCTTGGATATATTCCGGGACTGACTATTTTATAATGTTCATGTAAACTACAGTAAACATAAAAATATTTTTACATTTACTATAAATAACCGCTGTGTACTGAATAGTACAAATAACGGTATGAAAGGTTTGCTGATCAATTAATAATCAGCTTCTATCCGATAAAAATCATTATCTGTTAAGTATAAGCTTTGTAAGTTCAACAGGATCAACGATCTTACCATCCTTATAAACACGCATATTGCCTGAAGCAATCTCGTCGATGAGGATAACTTCGCCGTTGTTGTAGCCGAATTCAAACTTGATATCCCAGAGATCAAGGCCGATTGTTTTGAGGTCATCAGCAACTATCTTTGTGATCTTGAGAGTCTGTTCCTTCATGCTTTCGAACATTTTCTGATCCATAACGCCAAGAACTTCAAGACCTTCGCTTGTTACGAGTGGATCGCCCTTTTCGTCGTTCTTGAATGTGCATTCAACATAGCCGTTTTCGATCTTTGTACCATCAGCAATATACTCGCCGTATCTTCTGATGAAGCTTCCTGTTGCAACAAGTCTGCAGATAACTTCAAGACCATGACCAAAAACTGTTGCAGGAAGAACTTCCATAGTAGCGTTATCGATATCAGCGCTCACGTAGTGAGTTTTGATTCCTGCTTTCTTAAGCATTTCGAAGTAGTAAACTGATGTTTCAAGGTTAGCCTTGCCGATACCGTCGATTGTGAGACCTACTGTGTTCTCGCCCGGATCAAAAACGCCGTCTTTACCTGTGCAGTCATCCTTGAACTTAAGCATAACATTGCCGTTTTCAAGTTTGTAAACGTCCTTTGTTTTACCTGTGTAAAATTTTTCCATAGTCTTCATTCCTTCTTCTTATGAATCAAGCGGAAAACCGCCTCAATATAAAAAGTATATAATATTTTTGAATTAATTTCAAGAGAATATTTAAATTTTTTTGCGTTGCTTCGCTTTTTTGGAGATTTTTACAGTATATTATGGGTTTTTACCTTATGAAATATTTATATTTTCAAAAATAGTGTATAAGAGTATGGGGCTTGGAAAATGAGGGTATCAGTACTGGAGGGTGGGCATCGGGATTATGAGTTTTTCAGCTTCGTATTCAACAGAGTTGTATATTCCTTTGGATTATAATGGTGATAGAATTGACTTTATTGATGTTACGGGCAGAAATTCTTATATTGCCACCTTTAAAGAAGCAGGTACATATGGGTATTTTCTGGTTGGTCGTAATCAATATGGAGAATCTTCTACTGTTGATGATTATAAAGAATTTATCGTTTATACGGATAGAACTTTGACTTTTGATCCTAATGGCGGAATAACATCTACTGCTACAAAACCAATCCTATACGATACAGCATATGGTGCTTTAGAAAAGCCTACACGCAAAGGATATACATTTGTAGGCTGGTATACAGCAAAAGATGGTGGTGTACAGATAAAGGAAGATTCAATAGTTTCAGTAACAACAAATCAAACTCTTTACGCACACTGGATAGCTAACAATTACACTGTAACATTCAACACTAATGGTGGTATCTGCGATAAAAAAAGTAAATCTGTTATCTACAATGGAACATATGGTGATTTACCTGAGCCAACCTATACAGGTCATGTTTTTAAAGGTTGGTTTACTGATGTAAATGGTGGTACACAGTTAACCAAAAACAGTAAGGTAACAATTTCTGCTGATCAGGTTCTGTATGCACAATGGAAGTTGGATTCTTATAATGTTATTCTGGATGCAAATGATGGTACTTCATCAAATGATTCTGTAACAATAACTTATAGTAATAGTTATGGAAATTTACCTGAACCCATAAGAGAAAACTATACTTTTATCGGATGGTTTACCGCAGCGGATGGTGGTACGAAAGTGACAGCATCCACGATTGTGACAACTAACAAAGACCATACTCTTTATGCACACTGGGAGAAAAACAAGGTTATCGGTGACGTTAATGCGGATGGTGAGTTCAGCGTTGTTGATGCAGTTATTCTACAGAAGTGGTTGCTTTGTACACCAGATGTAAAAATTATTGATCGGCAGTCTGCTGATATGTATAATGATGGGATTGTCAATGTGCTTGATCTTTGTATTATGAAGCAGGAATTACTGAAAAAGAATTAAGGAGTTATATATTCTGATAAGTGTTAACAGATCTGCTACATCGTTGTATTGATGTAGCAGATTTGTTGTACCCTGATCACACACTTTTTATAATGAATAAATGCTAACTGTTCAGGAGTAATGTCATTTAATTAATACAGATTAGAGTCTCAAGCAAGGTGACTAACCAATTTTTGATAAAATACTTGACTAAAATTCAAATCCGTTGATCGAAGCGCAATGTCAAATGAATTATGCAAAATGCGTGATGAAGATATGATAGAGTTTTAGAAAAAACACATTTACGTTGTTGTAGAGTAATCTCTCAGTCAGCTTCGCTGACAGCTCTTCTTTTAAGGAGAGCTGCAAAAACGAAGTGAAGCAGAGAGGTTGTTTTGGTATTGCGTTTATTTCTGAATATATCTGATGGCAGGTATACTCAAAATCTTTATCTATCCTGAATGTTCTTGAAGGTAATACTTTTTACGCTATTGAAGACTGAGGTTTTGAATAGTTATGATTTAAAAATGATATTTACAAGCTGATGAATAAAATGTTATAATTATGATGAAAAAATGATTTTTGTGTTCACTATAATATATCGTCTCATGGCGTTTGTGAAGATGCACACAGAAATAATGTATATTCATTTCCGTGCTTATAAGGCGCGGGTATTTTTTTGTTCGTAAAATTTTTTTATAAAAGTATGTAAGGTTTTAAGCTGAAAGTTGTGTATATAAGTGAAGGGAGGTTCTAAACATGGATGACAGAAAAATAATTAAGCTATATTTGGAAAGAAACGAGAAGGCTATTTCCTGTACCGCAGAAAAATACGGTGCGTATTGTTTTTTTATCTCTGATAATATTTTAAAGGATAAGGCGGATGCTGATGAGTGTGTAAATGATACATATTTGAAAACATGGAATTCTATTCCGCCTCATAAGCCTGAAAAACTATCGGCTTTTCTTGGAAAAATAGTCCGTAATCTTTCGTTTAACAGATATAAAATGAAGAGAGCAGAAAAAAGAGGCGGAGGGCAGATTGAGGTTGTACTTGATGAACTTGAAGAATGTATTCCGGGGAAAAGCGTAGAAGAAGAAATTGAGAAAAAAGAGCTGACAGCTATGCTGAATACCTTTGTATCTTCACTTTCCGAAAAACAGAAAAGGGTTTTTGTGAGCAGATACTGGTATGCATGCAGTGTTTCCGATATAGCTCGCAGTATGGGCATGACAGAAACCAGTGTTTCTGTAACACTTAACCGTCTCAGGAAAAAGCTTTGCAGTTATCTTGCAGAAAGGGGGATAAGGTCATGAATAAGTATGATCTGTTTGAGGCGATGAATGATATTGATGAAACGTATATTTTTCGTACAGGAGAGCTTTACAGTAAAATCAACATTTCTTTTTTGAATGTTAAAAACCAGAACACTGAAGAGATTCAGACAGTTGCTGTGGTAAAAAGAAGAAAAATTTCACTCAGAGTTATAGTGCTCATAGCAGTACTTGCATTAACCGTATCAGCTGTATGTACTGCGGCATTTTCTGATTATAAAAACAAGAATAAAGAAATAACCTATGAAGAGGAGTTTAAAACAAAGCGTTTTAAGGAAAAAGAGAACTTTTTTCTTCCTGATAATATAGAGTTTATCTTTGATGTATGCGGAGCAGGTGACAAGCTGTATATCGGTGCATATGCTGAGAGTGATACAAAAATATGTATTTTTGATATGAACGGAGAACTTTTATATACTCATACCATAGGTAAGGTTGTTCTTCATAAAGTCCGTACTTATGAAGAAAATAAAATTGCGTTTATATATCAGGAGTATAATGAAAGAACAGAAGAAGTAAGCTTTAAGATAGATGTTATTGATGAAGAGGGTGTGCTTGTAAAAAGTATAAGGTTAAACAACAGCTTTCATAGCGGATTTACACCAATTGATTTTATTATTGATAAGGGTGGAAATATCGTAGTATATGATATTGAAAAAACTCTTATGTTTGATTGTGACGGTGAAAAAACCGGGGAAACAAAAACTACAAATCCTGAGTTGGCCGGATTTTTTGAAGCTGATTCGGAGGTGTATGCGGTATATAGATGTGATGAGGGAACAGAGATTGCAAAGATAGATCTTGATAATGCCAAAATCAGAACACATTGTGTTCTTGATTATCACATTAAGGGGATTGCAGGGAAAAACGAAGAGTACGATGTGTTTTTTGAGACGGATGACGGGGTGTACGGGTACAGTCCCGAAAACAGTATAACAACCGAAGTTGCTGACTTTGTTTTATCAGACATAGATACAACGTTACGGCGTTGTTATGTTCTTGATGAAAACAATATAATACTTTTTAATCCTCCTGAACCTGAGCTTGTGATTGCTAAGAGGACTGATGAATAAACATTATCGTTCATCAGTAAGCTATCTTCATATCGGGTAATAGTCAACGCCGGATCAATTTGGTGTCCGTTAAAAAACAAAAGGAAATAAAAATAATAAAGCCATCAGCGGTATACAGTGCTGTATTACGCTGATGGCTATAATAATTTTATAGTTTTGATATAAGCTAAGAGAACTGTTTTTTATCCTCGCTTCTGTCCCTTTATAACAAAGCCTATTACCTTATGACCTGCATGGCATGAAATAGTAGAGCCTATCTTGAAGACTCTCTCCGGAGGATATCCGATAGCTTTTGTTATTTCTTTTTTGAAAACTTCAGATTCTTCAGGAAGACTTCCTTCGAGCAGGGCATAAGGAGTCTGTGGAATCATGTTTTTCTTTGCAAGCTCTATCATTTTTGGAATGATGTTCTTTTCACCTCGGATTTTTTCAGGTACGCTTGAAACACCATCGGTTACTGTGATTATAGGCTTGAGTCCAAGAAGCTCGCCCATAAAAGCGGCTGCAGCGGACAGACGGCCTGAACGCTTTACGTATTCGAGAGTGTATGCGACGAAGTGGAGCTCTGCGCATGGAATCCAGTCTTCGAGATATGCGATTATTTCGTCAGCGTCTGCACCTCTGTTTGCCTTGTTAGCGGCTTCTATTGCAGGGTATCCGTATGCTGCTGTATAGTTGAGAGAATCAACTATGTGTATGTTCATCTTTTCTGCAGCCTCAGGATGCTTTTCGTAGAAGGCTTCCTTTGCGGCTACAGAGTTTCCGTGTGTAGCAGAGCCGGTTGAGGAGATGGAGATGTATATTACATCGGTGTAGCCTTCATCAAAAAACTTTTCAAAGCATTCTGTAAACTGTTCTGTTTTTATCTGAGATGTTTTTGGAAAATCAGATGAGGAGGACATCATTTCGTAGAACTCTTCTGCTGTAAAGTCAACTCCTTCAGTGTATTCCTTTCCGTCAAATACTATACTGAAGCCTATTACGTGTATGCCGTATTCTTCGGCAGTTTTTTTATCGATGTCTGATGCTGAGTCGGTTAATATTTTTATTTTACTCATAAAAAAATCACTTCTCTCTATATAATCTTGCAATTTTCTTAAAATATCTATCGTTTTCTCCGTTTTTCTTCGATTTTCATTTTTGATATTGGAATGAAGCGGAATAATAAAGAGTAGTTATTGACAGATTACAGCATCA
>SVNR01000066.1 GCA_015066815.1 Ruminococcus sp. | reverse complement strand
GCACTTACTGTTAATACGTCCGATACACTTATTAATTCTGAGGAAGGGATGAGTGTCAATCCCATTGTCAATGCCATGAAACAACTTAATAATCTTTTTTTGTGCTTCATTTTTACCACCTCTTTCTATCTGACAGTATACAACTTTTCAAAATCTGTGTCAAGATTGATAGAAAATGAGCCTGCTACAAATTTTTATTGTGCAAAACATAAAATTCGGAGCGTACAAATTTATAACTGGAAATTACAGTAAAATATCCGTTGTTTATTTAGCATATAAAAAACTGCTTTTTATGTTTAAAAATATATTGATGGCAGAAAAAAGTTTATCGGATTCTGGATAGATAAAATCTAACATTAAATTAATTAAATATTAATGTATAATATATCGATATTTAAGTAAAGATAGTTCTGCAAAAAGGTAAAAAAATTACTTGAAAAAGTATTTTTACTATATAAACAGAGGCACTACAGCATTTTTACTATATGAGGAGAATTATAGTTTTGTGAAGATTTTCAAAAAACACTTACACAAAAATCATTTTACAACCTAACGTTGTTTTCGGTTTTTTTACATATAATTATCACATAAAAGAGTAAAATATAGATTAGCGAAACAAATAAACTGATTAAACTTTTAAAATATATTACAGATATGAAAAGGAGCTTTTATTTATGTTTGAAAACAAGTATAACTCGGAAACAAACACAAAAGAA
The DNA here is from genome assembly GCA_015066815.1 of Ruminococcus sp. Lineage (GTDB taxonomy): Bacteria > Bacillota > Clostridia > Oscillospirales > Ruminococcaceae > HUN007. The sequence continues at coordinate 12,435 of SVNR01000066.1, read as the reverse complement.
ACAGAATACGTACCGGTTCCTGAGATAACAAAAGAAAAAAAATCAAAAGGAACAGGAAAGGTCATGAAAACTGTTCTGACTCTTCTCTGCATAGCTGCTTTACCGTTTGCCTCAATTGCAGGCTACAAATATATAACCGGATCCGATAATACAGAAAAGGAGATAGTTGCGGAAAATGATTCTGCAGCAGCTGATATTGAAGGTGAGGTTGTACTTAGCGATTCAGATTATGAGATTTCTACGCTTTTTCAGCTTTCAAAAAGCGAAGGTGCACTCTCTACTCAGGAAATATACGAAAAGGTTCTGCCTTCTGTGGTTGGTATAACCTCAAAGTTTATATATGAAGAGGAAGTGATCTCAAATCCGTTCGGGAGCTTTTTCGGATACAACTACGGAGACCGTGAAACAACATCACGTGAGATCCCTGCGACAGGAACAGGCATAATAATGTCATCTGACGGATATGTGATAACAAACGCACATGTTGTATATTCTGCGCAGTACGGAGGAAAGGCAGGATCAGTAAGCGTTCTGCTTTATGATGGTCAGGAATATCAGGCAGATATAGTAGGTTATGATACACAGACTGATGTAGCAGTTCTCAAGGTTCAGGACGCTCCTTCACTCACCGCAGCTGAGTTCGGAGACAGCTCTGCACTCAATGTCGGAGATTCAGCTATTGCAATAGGAAATCCGCTCGGATTTGATCTGTTTGGTACGCTTACAGTAGGATATATTTCCGGACTTAACAGAGAAATAGCGATGGACGATATGATAATGCACCTTATCCAGACGGACGCAGCTATAAACTCAGGCAACTCAGGCGGTCCTCTGATCAACGACCGCGGTCAGGTCATAGGAATAAACTCCATGAAGATATCTTCTTCATATTCTTCAGGTTCAGCGCCTGTTGAGGGACTCGGATTTGCTATTCCGATAAACGAGGCACAGGAAATAGTAAACGATCTTATGAGCAAAGGATACGTTACAGGAAGACCACAGCTCGGAATCACTTGTCAGGACGTAACTGCCTCTCAGTATTCGCCGGTTTCGGGGGTTTGTATTGTTGGTATAAATGAAAACGGTGCAGCTGATATAGCAGGATTAAAAGTAGGTGACATAATAGTAGGCGCAAACGGTCAGACTGTTACCACTATAAACGAACTCAACGCCATAAAAAATCAGTTCAAAGCAGGTGACTCTCTTGAACTCACGGTTATCCGTGAAAACAAATACACAAAGATTCAGGTTGTACTTGAAGAGTCAGTTGTCGTAAACGAAAACTGATAAAATGAAAATAAACGCATCTGATTTTTTTAATGAAGATGCGTTTATTTTTTTGTTTATTAATCATAAAGATATGTTTTATAAAAAATAAACGTTAATAAGTACTTGAAAAAAATCACAAAAAGTAGTAAAATAATAATATGTATTTTTAGATATAGTTCACTATATCAAGCAGTTTTATAGTGAACGACAAATTTATTTTTCGTTTATCGTAATATCTGAAAGGAAATTTATTTTTATGAAGAAACTTTTATTAGGAAATACTGCATTTGCAAGAGGTCTTTACGAAGGTGGATGCAGATTTGTTTCCAGTTATCCGGGTACTCCGTCAACCGAAATTACCGAAGAAGCAGCTCTCTATGATGATATATATGCAGAGTGGGCTCCGAACGAAAAAGTAGCTATGGAAGCAGCAATAGGTGCTTCGGTAGCAGGCGCAAGAGCTTTTTGCGGCATGAAGCATGTAGGACTTAACGTTGCTGCCGATCCGCTCTACACAGCTGCATACACAGGTGTGAACGGTGGTCTCGTAATTGCAGTTGCTGATGATCCGGGTATGCATTCTTCACAGAACGAACAGGATTCACGTCACCATGCTATTGCTTCAAAGGTTCCTATGCTTGAGCCTTCTGATTCACAGGAGTGCAAGGATTTTGTTGTGGAAGCTTTTGATATCTCAGAAAAATTTGACGCTCCCGTTATAGTAAGAATGTCTACAAGAATAGCTCACTCACAGAGCATAGTTGACTGCTGTGACAGACAGGAGAGAGAGCTTCTCGAATACAAAAAAGATCCTCAGAAATACGTAATGATGCCTGCAAATGCAAAGGGCAGACATGTTTTTGTTGAAGAACGTACACTTAAGCTTACAGAGCTTGCAGAAGTATCGCCTCTCAACAGAACAGAAATAAACAGCGGAACAAAAACAGGCGTTATCACAAGCGGAGCTGCATATCAGTACGCAAAGGAAGCTCTTGGTGATACTGTTTCATATCTTAAGCTTGGTATCGTAAATCCTCTTCCAGTAAAGCTCATACAGGATTTTGCTGCAAAGTTTGATACTGTATATGTTATAGAAGAGCTTGACGATGTTATAGAAACACACTGCAAAAAAATAGGCGTGAACGTTAAGGGTAAGGAATTGTTCGGATTTATCGGTGAGCTTTCTCAGACTATTATTGCCGAAAAGCTTCTTGGAAAGAAGGCAGAGTTTGAGTCACTTGATGAAAACATTCCTGTAAGACCTCCTGTTATGTGTGCAGGATGTCCTCACAGAGGCGTTTTCTATGCGCTTTCAAAGAACAAGATAACTGTTTCAGGAGATATCGGATGTTATACTCTCGGTGCAGTTGCTCCGCTTAATGCTATGGATACTACCATATGTATGGGCGCTTCTGTTTCAGCTCTTCACGGTTTCAACAAGGTAAGAGGAAAAGAGGCAGAAAAGCGTTCAGTTGCTGTTATCGGCGACTCTACCTTTATGCATTCCGGTATAACAGGACTTGTGAACATAGCTTACAATGCAACTAACTCAACTGTTATTGTCCTTGATAACTCCATCACAGGTATGACAGGTCACCAGCAGAATCCTACAACAGGAAAGAATCTCAAGGGAGACCCGGCTGCTGCAGTAAATCTCGAAGAGCTTTGCAGAGCTGTCGGAATAAACAGAGTAAGAGTCGTAGATCCGTATAAGCTTGAGGAAACAGAAAAGGCTATTCTTGAAGAGCTTGAAGCAGATGCTCCTTCTGTTATTATTTCGAGAAGACCTTGCGCACTTCTGAAGTATGTAAAGCACAATGCTCCTCTTAAGACTGACACAGACAAGTGTAAAGGCTGCAAGATGTGTCTGAAGCTCGGATGTCCTGCTATTTCTATGAAGGACGGAAAGGCAGTTATCAACCATACACAGTGCGTAGGCTGCGGTATATGCGAAGAACTCTGTAAGTTTGACGCTATTGTAAACCAGTAAGAGAAAGGAATATATAAGAGATGGAAACAAGATCCGTAATGATTGTCGGAGTAGGCGGGCAGGGTTCACTTCTTGCATCAAGACTCCTTGGAAATGTAATTCTTGCTAAGGGATATGACGTAAAGGTCTCTGAGGTTCACGGAATGTCACAGCGCGGAGGTTCTGTTGTTACATATGTAAAATACGGTGAAAAGGTAAATTCACCTGTTATCGAAAAGGGCGAAGCAGATGTAATTATCTCGTTTGAACAGCTTGAAGCGGCAAGATGGATACCGTACCTTAAAAAAGGCGGAACCATAGTCACATCAACTCAGAAGCTTGATCCTATGCCGGTTATAACGGGAGCTGCTTCATATCCTGAAAACATAATAGAAAAAATAAGCGCAAAGGGTATAGACGTTACAGCAGTTGACGCACTGGCACTTGCTGAGGAAGCAGGAAATGCAAAGGCTTCAAACGTTGTTCTTATGGGCGTGGTATCACAGAGAACTGACTTCGGTGAAGAGCTCTGGCAGTCAGCACTTGAACAGTGCGTACCGCCTAAGTTCCTTGAGCTTAACAAAAAAGCTTTTGAACTCGGTAAGAACGCCGCAAAAAAATAATCTATATCAACAATACATAGACAGGAGGACTAATCCAATGGAAAATTATTGGAACCAGGAAATAGAATGTATGTCCCGTGACGAAATGAAAAAGCTTCAGAGTGAAAGACTTGTGGCACAAGTAAAGCATGTATGGGATCACGTACCTTACTATCGTCAGAAGATGGAAGAGAAGGGCGTAACACCTGATGACATAAAATCAATAAACGATCTTCACAAGCTTCCTTTTCTTCAGAAGTCAGACCTTCGTGATGCATATCCTTACGGACTTCTTGCGAAGCCTCTCTCCGAGTGTGTAAGGATCCACTCCACAAGCGGTACTACAGGAAAGAGAGTAGTTGCTTTTTATACACAGAACGATATCGATATGTGGGAGGAATGCTGTGCAAGAGCAATAACTGCAGCAGGAGGCACTAAGGAAGATGTTTGTCAGGTATGCTACGGATATGGTCTTTTTACAGGCGGTGCAGGACTTGACGGCGGTGCACATAAGGTAGGCTGCCTTACACTTCCTATGTCATCCGGAAACACTGACAGACAGATTCAGTTCATGCTTGATCTCAAGTCAACTATTATATGCTGTACTCCTTCATATGCAGCATACATAGGCGAGGCTTTCAAGGAAATGGGCTACAAGCCGGAGGATAACTGTCTTAAGGCAGGTATTTTCGGTGCTGAACCATGGACTGAAGAAATGAGAAAAGAGATAGAAAAGGCTCTCGGTATCAAAGCTTATGATATATACGGACTTACAGAAACAAGCGGTCCGGGTGTTGCTTTTGAGTGCAGTGAGCAGACAGGAATGCACATCAACGAGGATAACTTCATAGCAGAGATAATCGATCCGGATACGGGTGAGGTTCTGCCTGAAGGTTCAAAGGGCGAGCTTGTGTTCACAAGTATAACAAAGGAAGCTTTTCCGCTTCTGAGATACAGAACAAGAGATATCTGTGTTCTTTCAAGAGAAAAATGCTCATGCGGAAGAACTCTTGTAAAGATGGCTAAGCCTATGGGAAGAAGTGACGATATGCTTATCATAAGAGGCGTAAACGTATTCCCGTCACAGATAGAAACAGTGCTTATTGCACAGGGCTATCCGCCGAACTATCAGATTGAGATAGACAGAGTAAACAACGTAGATACTTTTGATATATACGTTGAGATGACAACAGAGCAGTTCTCGGATACAGTAAAGGCTGTACAGAAGAGAGAAAGCGAGCTTGTCAACGCTATAAAGACTGTTCTCGGAATCAACCCTAAGGTTCATCTTGTTTCACCAAAAACTATCGCAAGAAGCGAAGGAAAGGCAGTAAGAGTTATCGATAAGAGAAAACTCGTTTAAAAAAGGAGGAAAAATTGTTATGGCATCAGATAAGAACATAAGACAGTTATCTGTCTTTATTGAAAACAAAACCGGAAAGCTGTCCACAGTTTTAAAGCTCATCGGTCACAATAAGATCGATATCCGCGCAATGAATATTGCAGATACAAACGACTTTGGCATTCTCAGACTGATCTTAAGCGATACGGAAAGTGCATTATCAATACTCAAGGATAACGAATATGCTGTAGCAATTACTGATGTTATAGCAATATGCGTTGATGATACTCCGGGAGGACTTGCCGGTGCGCTCAGCGTACTTGACGCTGAAGGAATAAGCGTCGAATATATGTATGCATCACTTTCAGACAAGGGCGATGCAGCAAACGTAGTTATAAGAGTTGATGATAACGAAAAGGCGGCAGAGGCTCTTATGGCTAAAAACTACAGACTCATAACTGATGCAGATCTGTAAAAGCCTGATATAGCTAAGGTTTTTGAAAAAAAGATATAATCCCCGGAGTTTCTTGGTGTCAGAAGTACTCCGGGGATTGTGGTTTTTAAACAAATAATAAACACTCTTTATATAACAAACTACAAAAATATTTTTTATATGCAACAAAACAGAGTTTATTTGACACTTATATTATGAACTGACGATGCATTGACAGTTAAAAAGCAAGGAAGTGGGAATGTGACAGAATCGGAGGATTTTAAGAAAAATGTAAAGCTGGCGATAAAGGGGGACAAGGAAGCTTTTTCGCGTTTGTATGCTCTTATGTACAAGGATCTGTATCATACTGCATATTACAGCCTTAGAAACGAGCATGACGTAGCCGATGTGGTAAGCGAAACTGTACTTGACGCTTTTTCGTCAATAAAAAAACTCAGAAGCGAAGAGGCGTTTAAGGCATGGATCTTTAAAATATTATCTGCGAAGATAAAAAGAAAACAGTCCGAATACGCCAATACACCTTCTGATATAACGGAGCCCGAGTATGAAAACACGCTTGCAAGGGGCTTTGAGTTTGAGCATGTGGAGCTTGCTCAGGCGATGAACAGTATAGAGGATACGGACAGACTTATACTGTCGTTGTCTGTGCTGTGCGGTTATACAGGTGAAGAGATAGCCTCTGTGTGCGGAATGAATCCGTCCACTGTGCGTTCCAGACTTATGAGAACGAAAGAAAAGCTTAAAAACTACATAGATGCATAGGAGGGTGATAACGATGAGTGACAAAATAAAAAATATCCTTGAAGCTCCCGAAGTCCCCGATGAGTTCAGACCGGAAAACATACATCTTCTCCTTGAAGAGAAGCGAGGCAGGAAAAAAAGAATAGTGAGAACTCTCGGAGGTGCTGCGGCAGCTGTCGCATGTATGGCTGTTGCGGCAGGACTTGCATCAGGTGGAAACAGGTTTCTGGAAGAAACTACATCCACCGACCAGATGGTGAACGATATTGATTTTACAGCGTCTGACAGGATGGAAGCTGAAGATATCACGGATGAAACGGATTTTGCAGAGTCCGGATCTGATTATATTACGATATCAGGTTATGATGCGTTATTCGGAGTAATAAAAAAATCAGACACTGTTAAAGAGCCTGATAAAAACGACAGTAAGGAAACTGCACCAGAGGCTCCCGAAGCAGTGGCAAAGGATGATAGCAAAGAAAATCTTTTTGACGATACAACCACAAGTAACGGAATAACATATACAATAAAAGGTAATGTTCTGACAGCCGAGGACTATGAAGACAACGGAGAAAAAAAGGTTCTGATGACTGCGGATATATGCGAACTGAGCGGTACGGAAAAAGAAAGCCTGATAAAAACAAACTATCTGTTCTTCGCTGGTGATATGTTGTATATTGTATCAGACTTTTCTGTTGACGGGAGCTTTATAACAGGGATCCTTATGCTTGACGTATCCGGAAGCAGCTTTGAGCTTAAGGGGAGAAGCTTTCTTGACGGAAAGTTTTTTACAAAAATCAGCACGACCTATGATGATACAGTGTTTATAGTAACTGAGTATCTTCTCGGTCCTGTTCCGTTAAAAACAACTGAGTCTGATACACAAAGCTATATTCCGTGTATGGGGAGCGATATCAACGATATGAAGCCGCTGCCGGTTGACAGTATATACATGCAGTCGGCTCTTGGCGGAGAAGAATGCGGAATAAAATACATTGTTGCTGCAAAGCTTTCAGACACTGATAATGCAGCACTTTCGGATGCTGTCACTGATGTGCCGATGACAGCGGCATCAGCAGCTTTGCCGTCAGATGATAAGGAAAGCTTTTTGAACAGAACCACCGGGTTTATCGATAAGGTTTTTTATAGTGAGTGATCCATTAAAAAAAAGGAGTGTTTGTTTATGAAAAAAAGAATAATATTTGCTTTGCTTATGAGTTCGATGATACTTACATCATGCGCAAGCAAGGAAATGAGCGATATGTCTACTGCAACCAACGAAGCAGAGATAGCTTATGATTCTTATTATGAAGGTCAGACAGACGATGCATATTATGAGTATACGGCTGATTTTAAGTCTGAGGGAGAAGTAAACAGCTCAGAAACTGTACATGCGACATCAACAAAAGAATCTGATAACTCCTCACTTTCCTCTACAGAGATAAAGAGAGACATGCTTGTGTACAGCTGTCGGATGAGTGTTGACGTGCTTAAGTTCGATGAAGCACTGCAGAGCTATCGTCAGATAATGGATAAGTATGAAGGCTTTATAGAAACAGAGAACTTTAACGATGGAGGAAACACGAGCAGATGGTATGATTCTGAAAGAGAAAAATGGAATACATACACTGCTACCGTAAGAGTACCAAGCAAATCCTATGATGCTTTTTGTTCAGAAGTATCTGAGCTCGGCGACCTGAGAAATAAAAACGCATCAGTAGAAAACGTAAGCACAGAGTATACTGACTTATCCACAACTCTTAAGATATACGAGAAAAAAGAAGAGAGATACATATCCATGCTGGCGGACATAAAGGACGAAGCGCAGGCAGTTATCGTCGAGGATAAGCTTACCAAGATACAGATCGAGATAGCAAAGATAAAGACACGCATGAATCAGATAAAGACAGACGTTGCGTACTCTTATGTATATGTTACGATAAACGAGGTCAAGGAATATACAGCAGAGCCTGTAAAAACCGATACGTTTGGACAGAGATTCGTAAAGACTCTGAAGGATACCGGAAGAGGATTCCTTAATTTCCTTGAAGACCTGCTGTTCTTTATTATCAACATCCTGCCTTATGCACTTCTTATCGGCGGCGTTGTGTATGTGTTTGCACGTATAGTTAAGGCAATAAAAAAAGCCCGTGAAAAAAGAAACAGAAAAGAATATGAAACACGTATCAAAAAAGAGAATGCTTCAAAAGAAGAAAACCAGGCTTCTGAAGAAAAACAGAGCTGAAAACCATGGTGAAAGTCATAATATTGCCTTACACAGCCGTTTCCTGCGGTCACTCCGTGCATTATAAAAAATGTCTTTTACTAAAATAAAAAAGAGTGTGAGTTTGTTTTCGGACTCACACTCTTTTTTTATTTTTAAAAGGTGACGGCTCTGTTTTTGTTTTCCTGCATATAATACTATGGGGTGATAATATGAAAAAAAATAAATATTGTATTGAAAAATATGTATCGTTGCTAAGCTGTCATCCGCATGCATGTGCACATATAAAAGGAAGTGAAGCATATTCGCAGCTTCATGGACTTATTCGTTTTTATCAGACAGATAACGGAACTCTTATAGCTTCAGAAATATATGGTCTCCCGTCAACAGGAGAAATCTGCCGGAGTCCTGTATTTGGCTTTCATATTCATGAGGGAAGTAAGTGCGAGGGAGACACTCACGACATGTTTTCAAAGACAATGGGGCATTATAATCCTGAAAAATGTCCGCATCCATTTCATTCCGGTGATCTGCCTCCGCTATTCGGAAATCACGGATATGCATTCAGCGTGTTCCTGACAGACAAATTTACCGTTTCCGAAATAATCGACAAGACAGTTGTTATCCATGGAAATCCGGATGACTTTGAAACACAGCCATCCGGAAATTCAGGTGAAAAGCTTGCCTGCGGAGTTGTTTCGACCTGTATGAACAGATGTAATTTAAGTAAAAAAGGTGTTTAAAATTTCTTTTACAGTGAACGAAAAAAATTTTTTTTCATTCACTATAATTTTAAATATTCAGCGGGAAATACTATAATGAACGAAAAGATATTTTTTAGTTCACTATTAGCCGATATAAAAAACAAGGAGTAAAGAACATGTCAATGATAAACAAAGAGATTTCTGATTTTAAAGCAATGGCTTTTCATAATGGAAAGTTTGTGACAGTAAGCAAGGAAGACGTACTTGGCAAATGGAGTGTTTTTTTCTTTTATCCTGCGGATTTTACGTTCGTATGTCCTACAGAGCTTGAGGATCTTGCTGACAAATACGCTGATTTTAAAGCTGCAGGCTGTGAGATTTATTCTGTATCAACTGATACACATTTTGTGCACAAGGCATGGTATGATGCGTCTGAGCGTATCAAGAAAATTGATTATGTGATGCTTGCTGATCCTACACATGAGATATCAAAGGATTTTGAGGTGTATATCGAAACAGACGGTCTTGCAGAGCGCGGAAGCTTTATTGTAAATCCTGAAGGAAAGATAGTTGCATATGAGGTAAGCTCCGGCAACGTAGGAAGAAACGCTGAGGAACTGTTCCGTAAGCTTCAGGCTTGTCAGTTTGTAGCAGAGCATGGTGATGAGGTTTGCCCTGCAAAGTGGCAGCCCGGTGCAGAAACTCTTAAACCGAGTCTTGATCTGGTGGGTCAGCTCTGATGGATGAAAAAGAGCTTTATGATGCTGTTATTATCGGCGGAGGTCCCGCCGGACTTACAGCAGCCTTGTATCTTGCACGTGCAAGGCACAGAGTGATCGTTATAGAAAAGGAACAGTTCGGCGGACAGATAACTATAACTTCTGAAGTGGTGAATTATCCCGGAGTAGGACTGGCAAGCGGAGCGGAGCTGACAAAAACTATGCGTCGTCAGGCAGAGGATTTCGGAGCTGAGTTTATGCTCGCAGAGGTTACCGGTCTTGTACCTGAAGGTGATATAAAAACAGTTCATACAAGCAAAAAAGAAATAAAGTGTTTCGGAATAATCATTGCCACAGGCGCTCATCCAAGGATGATCGGTTTTGAGGGTGAAGCTGAATTCCGGGGACATGGCGTTGCTTATTGTGCTACCTGTGACGGAGAGTTTTTTACCGGTAAGGAGGTTTTCGTTGTTGGCGGAGGCTTTGCGGCGGCAGAGGAGAGTGTATTTCTTACAAAGTACGCAAAGCACGTTACAATTCTTATACGTGAGGAGGACTTCACCTGTGCCCGGGCGGTTGCGGATGAAGCAAGAAATCATGAAAAAATATCAGTGATCTATGAAACAGAGGTAGAATCAGTTTCGGGAGATACTGTTCTGAGAACTATCCGTTACCGTAATAATGCAACAGGTGAGATCGCAGAATACAATGCCAAGGACGGAGATACCTTTGGTGTTTTTGTGTTTGCAGGATATGAACCTGAGACCTCGCTTGTTCGTGAAACTGTCAGACTGAATGAACAGGGATATGTAGTAACAGACAATAACTGCAAAACAGATATTGAAGGTCTGTATGCAGCAGGTGATATACGCGAAAAAAACCTGCGTCAGGTGGTTACTGCCGTAAGTGATGGTGCTGTAGCTGCAACAGAGCTTGAAAAATACGCATCTGTTATGCGGAAAAAAACAGGTATGATCCCTCAGGTGCCTGAACGTGTCAGAACTGAACCGGACACACACACAGGTGATGCTTCAGACAACGGTTTTTTTTCAGAAGAAATATGTTTACAGCTTGATTCTGTTTTTTCAAAAATGGAACAGAATCTTGTGCTGAAGCTTTATCTTGACGATAAGCCGGTTTCCGATGAGCTTAAGAACTATATGGAAGCTATAGCAGAGCGTACAGATAAGCTTTCGACTGAGGTTATTAAAAACACAGAATCAGAAGAAGCCTGTCCCTGTGTGCGTATCTGCTATGCTGACGGTACGGAAACAGGTCTTGCTTTTCACGGAGTACCCGGCGGACATGAGTTTACTTCGTTTGTACTTGGACTATATAATGCCGCAGGTCCCGGACAACCGATAGATGCTCAGGATAAGTCAGATATAGCGAAAATAAAAAAGCCGGTAAGACTGCAGATATTGGTGTCGTTGTCGTGTACTATGTGTCCGGAGCTTGTTACAGCAGCACAGAGGATTGCAGCAGAGAGTCCTGAGGTTTCTGCAGATGTTTATGATATGAATCATTTTGCAGGACTTAAAGAAAAATACCGCGTTATGAGCGTTCCCTGTCTTGTTGTTAATGGCGAAACGGTGCTTTTCGGAAAGAAAAATCTGCGTCAGGTTCTGGATATTATTTTAGCGGATAACAGATCAGGCGATTAACAGAATATTTTTTATATGAGGTACAAGGGTTGAATTGTGTTTTATTCAGCCCTTGTATTTTTGCAAAAATAAAGGGCGTTTTTTAGTTGTGATTGCTTGAATATGGCTCTCCTTTTAAGGAGAGCTGTCAGCGAAGCTGACTGAGAGGTAATATGACATTGCTCCTGAACAGTTACGAAAAAAATTAATACGAAGTTATTTCAGGATTTGTCCGGGATTATTATGCCGGAACTTATCGGTATTGTGAATATGATGTGGGTGAATAAGATATGGTGTTACCTTCAGAGTAAATGCAACAGGTATTTATTTCCAAGGTGCGTTTACTTTGAAAATTAACCTTGATAAAAATTACTAAAAATTTTTTTGAAAAAAGGGTTGACAACGGTTATTAAAAGTGATATAATTAATAAGCACTCGAAACGAGGGGCGTATAACGCGGGATGGAGCAGCTCGGTAGCTCGTCGGGCTCATAACCCGAAGGTCGTCGGTTCAAATCCGGCTCCCGCAACCATTTCTTATGCCCAAAATAGATGACAGGGCGAAAAACCACGCAGTTGCGTGGTTTTTTATGCTCTGACGCCGAAATTTTTTATATGAAAACCGTAGATGACATTTTGCCTTTTCAGCCTCAAAAGAGGACTTGAACGGGCGTTTTTTCATTTTCAAGAGATGTGAGAGCAGATTTGGAGAGAAATTTCCGAAGTCTGCTCTTTTTTATTGCGAAAAACTTTCACAAAGTTTCTGGCG
>SVNR01000065.1 GCA_015066815.1 Ruminococcus sp. | reverse complement strand
TAGTCTCTATGTTAGATAATGTTAAGTTGATTGAACCACCGTATACGAAACTGTACATACGGTGGTTCATTGCCGTCTCTTACTCGATTGTTTGCCGCTTTGTATCATTTTTCTGCAGGGACAAAAGGAAGTTCACCGTCTTCATAATCCAAACCACTTGCAGTGATAATGTCCTCTGTTTCAAATTTTACTACTTCCATTTCCGGTGTTTTATAAATTTCTTTCATCATAATACCTCCTTTTTAGTAATATTACTATTATAACATATGTTGGTGAAAAAAGCAATAGTGTTTTGCTTTATTTGTATGTTCTTGTTGCTGTTGCACATATATGCGGTTGAGAATTTTAAAAAAATAGTTATATCAAATCATTGACATTGCTTATTATTGTGATATAATTGTTAATATATTATGTATAATATGATGCAGGGTATTGGACTTCAGTACATATATTTTACATCATAAGGAGTCGATATATTTAAAACACTGATATTTTTTTGAAAAGGGGATGTTTTTTATGCTATGCCAAAAAACAAGGAGATTAAAAAGATGTGCAGTACTTTTAGCGACTTTAATTACGTCGTCAGTATGTGCTGATCCATGCAAAGCCTTTGCTGAAAGCTTGTACCCAAAAGAGTTTTCAATTGAAGATGCAGTTGTACATCTAAAGTCAGAGTATTCGGAAAATGGATTTGTTAATTCCTATATGACTGATAGCGGTGGAAACATTATAAGAAATGATCTTATGTCAAATCTGGCTAAGGGTTCAGGTTCTTCTGAGTTACCGCAAAAATTCAATCTGAATGATAAGGGGTATATAACATCTGTTAAAGATCAAGGAGACACGGGTACTTGCTGGGCACATTCCGCAATTAATTCGGCAGAATCAAATATAATTATAAATAACAAGGCAGATAATACCATTGATCTTTCTGAAGCACATATGGTGTATTTTGGACAGTATGTTTACAGTGTGGATGAGTCGGATCCGCTTTATCACGAAGGATTGAACATAGGTCAAGAGGCGTATTCCTATGGTGGAAACAGCTTTTTTACACAAGGAATACTTGCCAAAGGTACAGGATTGGTATCTCAGGGAAGTGATGAAGATATTACTAATTTGCCTGTATTTGATGAAAGTCGTCGTTATGAATCTGAATGGCTTTTGTCAAACAGCAATGAATATTCAAAAAATGATAGGGAAGCCATCAAAAATCATATTATGACAAAAGGAGCATTAAGTGTTTCATATTATGATGATATTAATTTTCATTCTATAGAAAATTATTCATATTACAAAAGCGAGCCGTTTTTGTCTGAAACAGGTACTTCAATGATCAATCACGCTGTATCAATCGTAGGTTGGGATGATACTTTCAGTAAAGATAAGTTCAAAATAACTCCTGAAGGTGATGGAGCCTGGATCTGTAAAAACAGCTGGGGTGTTAATAGTGATGAGAACGGATATTTTTATCTGTCTTACTATGATGCAACGATTAATGATATTTATTCTGTAGAAGTTGCAGAGTCCGATAAATATGACAAGATTTATCAGTATGACGGAAGTAAAGCTAACGGTCTTATGATGAGTGATTATGTTTTTACCGGCGCTAATATGTTTGAAGCAGAAAATAATTCTAAGCTGGACGCTGTTTCTTTTTATACAACAGAATCAGATGTACCATATATAATTTCTGTTTCCAGGAACGATGCAGACGGTAAGCCGATGAGCGGTGAAATAGTACATACACAGTCAGGAAATATGTCATATGCCGGTTATCATATTGTGGATCTTAGTAAAGAAATTCCTCTTTATAAGGGAGAAACATTTACAGTTTCAGTTTGTCTTAATAAGCCTGGAACTATGCTCATAGGGGATATGTTTATCAATGAAACAGGAAGGTCTTTTGTTTGTGCTAATAACGATCTGGAATGGATTGATATGAGTACATTATCATCAGGGTTTGATATCGCTGTCAAAGCATTTACTACTGATACTGACTGTATTAATATTGATGATATGATTTTCCCTGATGAAATATTCAGAAATTATATTTCAGAATACTTTGATACCAATAAAGATTTGATACTTTCTGAAGAAGAAATATCACAAGTAACTTCTATAGATGTAAGCAATATGGGGATACAACAGTTGACCGGTATTGAATATTTTGAAAATCTTGAAACTCTGAAATGTTCCGGTAATAACCTGTACTTTTTAAATCTTGAAAACAATAAAAAACTAACTAGCCTTGAATGTGAAAATAATTCATTTACAGTTTATGATGCATGGTGTGACCAGCTACAGATGAGCAATCTTGATATGTCGCGTATTTCAGATGTAGAAGGAGCAAAGCTTGGAGAAATAAGTGGAACAAATTGTTTTATACCGAATATAGGTTCAACAGATATTTCATACAAATATAAGTGTAGTAATGAGCTTACAGCAACGTTTACATTAAGAATAAATAATTATATACATTATACAATAAATGACGATAGCAAGTGTAGCCTTTGTCAGGCGGATATATGTGCTATTTTGTCATTGGATAATAAAAACGTGCAATGTTTTTATGATGATTTACAAGCTGCTTTTGATTCAGCAGCGTATCATGAAACGATATATGTGTATTTATGTAATAATGTAGAAGGTAACTTTAATATTAGTTCCGGTTTAGTTTATTTGATTGGTAACGCATATGAGATATTGTCTAGTAATGTTGAACCTGCTTTAAAAGTTAATAGTGGCGGTTCGTTAGTAGTTGATAATTGTATAATAAATAATACTTCTACCGGAAAAGCATTGTATATTTGTAAAGATGCTCATACAGTATTGTCACAAAGTGTATTATCCAGTGTTTATACGGAAAATGAAAGTTTAGCCGATGTAATTATGGATGGATATGCATTTTTTGATTCGGATTATGCATATGTAGATCCAGATACACAAAGTATTGATAAGCCGGTTGTAGTTTATCCTGCTTATAAAATAACATATTGCCTTGATGGCGGAGAAAATGCAGAAGAAAATCCTCTGTTTTACACTACGTACGGTGTTGATATTGTACTTGCAGAGCCAACAAGAGAAGGATATACATTTGTAGGCTGGACTTATGAAGGACAAACTGAACCAAAGAAGAATGTTGTAATTCCTAGTAAAAGTGCTGAAGATAAAATATTTACTGCAAACTGGGAAAAGACATCCGGTTGCACTGAACATATAGATGATGATAGTGATGGATATTGTGATATATGTTGCAGAATTTCCAATGAAGCTGGTGCTGTTCTTGTTGGTTACACTTTAAGTTTAAACGGAAATATCGGTATAAACTTCTATATGGATCTTGATCAGAGGACTGTTAATGATGAAGATGCATACATGCTTTTTACACTTCCCAACGGAGACAAAAAGCAGGTTTATATATCTGAAGCAGTAAAAAATACATCACTGAATCCAAATAAGATCTATTACGTTTTTTCCTGCGATGTTTCCTCATACGAAATGACACAGCAAGTCAAAGCTCAGATGTTTGATGGAAACGGAAACAGTACACATGAATATAGTTATACTGTAAGAGATTATGCAGAATATATTCTTAGAAATCCTAAATACTACTATGAAGAAGATGTTATGTTTGCAAAGGCTATACTTAATTATGGTGCATGTGCTCAGGAATACTGGAATACAGAAAAAGAAGACCTTGCAAATAAAAATCTGAATGAATCTGACCGTGTAATAAATACACTTACGGCAAGCGATCTTGAATCTTATGAAGTATCAAAAGCAACAAATAAATCAGGATCATTTGAGGGTTACAGCCTTGTTTTGAAATCAGAAACAACATTAAAAGCATACTATAAACCGGCCGAAGGTACAGATATCAATAATCTTACATTTAAAGCAAACGGACAGACAGTAACACCTGTTAAATCAGGAGAGTATTATATTCTTTCGGTTGAGAATATCAAAGCATGGGATCTGGATACAAATTATAAATTTGAAGTATACGACGGTGAAGAAACACTGGAATTTTCATTTAGTGCCATGTCTTACTGCTACAGTGTTCTGAAAAACAGTGAGTCATATACAGATTCTCTGATACAGCTTATTTCAGCACTTCGCATATATCAGCAAAGATCAGAAGTATATCAGCCGTAAGAAATATATTGTAACTGTTCAGGAGTATAGAGCATCCTGGAAAAACAATTAAAGGTTATCAGCATAGAAACGTTGATAATATTGGGGTAAAACCTTTAAAAGAAGCGATATGCACCTCCAAAAGATAGACACTTTTGGAGGTGCATATTTTTATTGGTAAAACAAGAACCGGTGGATACAATTGTAGTTGTCACCCAGAGTACAGGTCACATATTTATCAACCAAAGATAAGTATATCCTGAAAAAGTCTTTTTACAACCATAATTATGACTGATATGTATAAAAAAAGAATTTTTTAATTTTACAAGTTGATTTGTTTTGTGCAAAATGTTATAATAATAGTAACGATATTAAAGAGTTGGGAAATATAATTCTTGAATATATAGATAAATATGCGTTTTCGTTTTGGGAAAAATATTCTACGATACAAGCGTTAATAGATGGATATAAAAATCAAGACATAGAATTAACCATTACCGGAAACAGCTATGTATGGAGTATGGCAGCTGCGTACTGGCTTAAAGGAGAAGCAGAAAATGCTAGACAGATATTAGAAGGATGGTCACAAGGTCGACCTTCTGAAGAAGATATTAATCGTGCTATTGAAAAGCTCATGAAATAAATTATGATAATTGGAGGATACGATATGTTTATGGAATTTGAAGGCACTCCCCGAATATACAATCCTGAGAAATCACAAATAGGTACAGCAATTGATTCGATAAAGGATTCATTTATAATTTTAGAAAATGAAAAAGGTGATTACATACAGGCAGGCGGAGGTGGAAATAGATTTACAGTTGAAGTAAGAACGTATCTGGATAAATATAATTTTTCTCACCGAAAAGCTGAAATCAAGGAATCAGATGATACTTCAAAAACAGAAATAAACATTTCCGGAGCAAACGTACAAATTCAGAAAAATCAAGTTTTGGATCGAAAAACTGTAAAAATATTATTTGAATCATTTATGGATGATAATTATTTGCCTGATATAGTCAAATGGAATGATATTACTTCTATGTTTGTAACAGAATGAGTTTTGTTGAATATTATACAGCATCCGACAGTGCAAAAGAAACAAATATATACGAAAAGATAAGTACAGTTTATGGTCATTATATTCCAATTACATAAAAAATTTCAGAGCCTCCTGAAATTCTATTTCATGGAACAGCAAGACAATATACTGATTCGGTAAATAATCCGTATCCAAATCCAGGTCAACATCCATTTACATTGAAAAATGTACATATTGATATTATAGATATAAAATGAGGTGTATAGGAATGGAAGTTAAGGCTATTAATTATTTAGATAAAGAATTTGATTATGATGACTTTATAATTTCTGGTGAAATTTATATTGGACCAGAGAATGAAGATTATGTTTACGACGTTTTTGAATTTAATGTTATTAGCATAAAACGATTATATACTAATTTTGAGAATGAAATTGGCAATCCTATTATGTTAAGTAGAGGTTGGATAATTGTAAAAGAATTTGATGAAGATCAAATAGCGAAAGAGATTGAATCTATAGTTTCTAGGTGCAGACATTTAGATGATGAAGATAATTATATTGAATTAAGTTCATATTTTAGAAGATTGAATTTATAAAAAACGTAACTGTTCAGGAGAAATGTCATATCCGGAAAAACAAATAGGAGTTGTCAGAATGAAATATTATAAAAAGTATGCTCATATCAAAATAATCTCATAAGACTGCCCATTTTGGTGCGACGCTTTCTGGACATAGATATTTTCTGCGGTCATATATGATCGTCATCCTTATAAAAAAACGGATAAACTTTGGTTGCATCAAAGTCTATCCGGTTTTTTCGGTAAAGTTTATCGTTTATTTTGAAAGGATGTTTTTGAGTATGATAAGATCTATTATCGAGATCCTGCCGTCACTGTCCATATCGGCATTCTTTCTATGATGTACTGTCAGTTCGTATCTTCCTATCATAGCTTCCATGAGCTTTACAAGATCGGTTGAAGTTACAGAACCGTTGTTATCAACGTCTCCAAGAATTATGCCTGATACAATTGTAGTTGTCACAATCGGTGCTTCTGAAGCTGTTGTGGTTGTAACAGGTGCCGGGGGTGTAGTTACTGATGTAGCAGTAACCTGCGGCACGGAAGGGTCAAAACCTGATATCTTATGAAAATTTTCTCTGAGTTTGTCATCTGTAAGTCTGAATGTCTCTCTGTCATACTGACCGCCCGGAGTATCCCAGAGTACAGGACACATATTTCTCTTGTATACTGCTTCACAGACAGATGACAGGAAAAGTCTTACCGAATCAGGATCTTTTTTTTCAACAGGACAACCGTATTCACCGATGATAACAGGAATTCCCTTGTCAACAAAGTTCTGCTTCATCATGTCCATCCAGTCGTTGAGTTCTTTAAAATCAGCTTCTGTACCCCATGTATACATTGCTTTTCCCCAGTCAGCATCTTCTGTAAGAATTGCAAATCCCGGAGGAGTATAGTAGTGAACAGATACTGCGCATCTGTTTTTCGGGTCGGAAGGCATTTTGAAAACCGGATCACATGTAACGTCTATGCCTGCATTGTAGCCTGAAATAAGAAGATGACGTTCTCTGTTGTTTCCGCCGCTTTCTCTTATAGTATCAACAAACGTCTGGTTAATTTCGTTTACAAGTGCGTAGGACTCAGGTTTTCCGTTGGTTCCTGCCCATTTGTTCCAGAGCGATTCCCAGCCAAGCTCTTCGTTCTGTGATTCGAACATGAGACGATCATCGTAGTTCTTAAAGTTGTCGCTTATCTGTTCCCACATTGTTATGTATCTTTTCATACATTCGTTTTGGTTATCGGGAAATGTGTTTACCCATCCGTTATCCCAGTGTATGTTTATTATGGCGTACATACCTGCGTCGAGAGTCCAGTCAACGATCTGAGTAACTCTTTTCATAACGTCCTCGTCGATTTTGTAGCTTCCGTCCTGACTCATTCGGTTGGACCATGCAACCGGTATTCTGAGTACGCCGAAGCCTTCGTTTGCGTATCCTCTGATAAGCTCTTCTGTTACAACAGGGCTGCCCCATGCTGTTTCATATGCTTTCTGTGAGTTGTCGCTGTACTCTGCGATCCAGTCACCGCATGCTTCAAGTGTGTTTCCGAGATTGATGCCTATCCCCATGTCGCGTACAAGCTCCATAGTTGTTATGTCGCGCATTTTTCCGGCAGCTTCAACGGGTACTGCGACAGGGAAAATAACACAAATGAGCATTATAAATGCGACAAAGAAGGCTGTTCCTCTTTTTTTCATTATAATCTTTACACTCCTTTTCTGAAATAATGACCTGAATGATGTTTTCAGGTGACATATTTATCAACCAAGATAAGTATATCCTGAAAAAAGTCTTTTTACAACCATAATTATGATTGTTAGGTATAAAAAATGAATTTTTGAATTTTACAAGTTGATTTGTTTTGTGCAAAATGTTATAATAATAGTGACTCATAAATGTAAAAGGGTGAAAAAATGACAAAAAAGCTTGTGTTTGCTGTTATTACAGCTCGTGCAAATGCTTCAGAGCAGATTCAGCTTGTTGAAGGGATCATGGAAGAGGCATTTGGCAAAAATATAGACATAATAGTCATTTCAAATGTGCATAACGCTTCCGAATACAATGATTTTATAAAGCTTGAAGACAGGATATATGCTCTTATCGATTCAGAAAAACCGGACGGTATCATTCTTACATATGATGCTTTTATGAATCCTGTTCTCAGAAGGAATGTGCTGGAATCTATTGATAGAAAAGACGTTCCTAAGGTGTGTATAGGTTCAGAGGAAATTTCATATCCTCTGATAGACAACAAGATAGATCTGGATATCGAAAAAATAACCGATCATCTCATAGAGATACATGGGTTTAACGATATAGATTTTTTATCAGGACCCAAATCACTCGGAACATCACGCATAAGAGAGGAAGGATACAGAAGATCTCTTGCAAAACACGGTATAGCTCCGGATGATAATAAAATCATAGAGGGAGACTTCTGGATTGTTTCAGGAGAACGTACAGCACTTGAGTATATCAACAAAACAAGGAAAATTCCACAGGCTATAGTGTGTTCAAACGACTACATGGCATACGGCTTGTGCGATACTCTTCTTGAGAACGGAATACGCATACCGCAGGATCTCACAGTAGTGGGGTATGAATATACAGGAGACCGCGCAGATCACTATCCTGTACTTACAACCTGTCGCCGTAACAGAAAAAATCTCGGAAGAAACGCAGTTATAAAGCTGTATGAACTTGTGACAGGTAAAAAAACAGGTACAGAGTTTGCGACAGATGGTGAGATGATATACGGCGATACCTGCAGCTGCGGAGCGGATATTTCTTTTCTTTCTGAGGAGCTCCGGGAGCGCAAGCAGCAGCAGTTTTACTCTATGTTCAATCACACCGGAATGCTTGAGCAGTATCTTACTGAATCACGTGACATATCGGATTTGATATCTGCACTCAGAAGACATTCTTATTTTATACCTGATTTGTCAGGATTGTATCTGTGTCTTTATGAAAACTGGTGTATAGCTTCAGATATAAAGGAAAGTGACTATGGAAAAGACTGTTCTATGATCTGCTATACTATATCGGACATCTACAACAGTTCGGATGAGCCTGTGTATTTTAAGAAAAATTCGGTTGTTCCTGATAAAATTCAAAAAACCTATAAAGCAAATGCCTGCTTCTGTTGCCCCTTATTTTTCATGGAGAAAGAATTTGGTTACATGGTTGTGCGTTATGACAAGGCAAAGTGCTTTGGAGAGTCATTTAAAAACTGGCTCAAAATAATATCAAACGCTCTTGAATTTCTGAGAATGAAAAATGACATAGACTATCTTACACGGTGCAAGAATCTGTCAGATTACAGAGATTCTGTCACGGGACTTAGCAACAGGGCGGGATTTTTAAGCAGCATAAAAATTCTTCAGAAGGATGCATTGTTTAATAGTCGCTGTGGAATATATATGATCAGGACCTGTTTTTCAACGGGAACAGCTGCAGATACCGGAAATCTGGGGACAAAGATATCTCTTGAAGTTTCGATAGGAGAAACAGTAAGATTTGTATCATCGGGATACGGAAAGATATGCGGCAGACTTGATGACAGTACCTTTGTGATAGCGGTCATGGATGAGTATCTTCCCGTTCGTCCGGGGCTTCTTGAAGATGCAATACATGCGCTTATGTATGGCTGTTTTCGGAAGCATGGTGTTTACGGAGATGATTTTTACACTGTTTCATATAGTGAGACGGATATAAATCCGGATGAGTTTGAAAAATGTATAAAGCAGCTTGAAGAAAAGACAGCGTACGATATAAGGCTTATCCATGATCGTATACATAGTCCGGGATACCTTAATTACCGTAATCTCAGAAGCAGGATTTACAGTGATCCTTCATCTAACCTTCCTGCTGATGAGGCATGCCGTCTTTTTTGCATAAGCAGTGGCAGATTTCGTGTGCTGTACAAGTCTTTTTTCGGAATCAGTTATCATCAGGACTATATTTTTTTGAAAATTCTGCTCTCAAGATATCTTTTGCTTTCTACGGGGATGAGTGTTTCTTCCATTGCACAGCAGTGCGGATATGAAAACGATAAATATTTTCTGCATCAGTTCAAGGAGGTTACGGGACTCACACCAAATCAGTACAGGGTGGAAGCAGGTATTGTGGAGAGCATATAAACAGAACAAGGAGGTTAAGGTGCGCCGTATAATTGAGCGTCAGAAAGAACGTTATGGATGGGAGTTCCTTTTCCTCGGTGCAAACATCGATGCGGCAGCAGAAGCAAGAAGATTTGGTATCGATGAATCTATGGCTGCAAACTATCATTGTGATGAGGTCGGAACGGCACTCAACTATGAAGTCATCAATGAGGCAATCACAAGTGTGAGAGCGTGTGCAGCACCGTTGTCTGCTGACCGGATTACAAGAAGAGAGGCGGAAAGAGATGATTGGAGCGATCTTAGGTGATATCATTGGTAGTCCTTATGAATGAATCATCAGAACTGACTTCCGTACAGTCAATAGATTAAAAAATAAGGGTATAAAAGTATGGATGGTAACTGTTCAGGAGAATAGCTGGGGATCCTGATGTAACTATCTCTGTTATACCAGCAAGATGCAAAGCATGCCCGAATTGGGACAATTTTCCGAGTTTCAATGAAGGGAACACCAGAGAAAGTATGCTCATATCAAAATAATCTCATAAGACTGCCCATTTTGGTGCGACGCTTTCCATCATCACCTTTGAAGGTTTTATATTTATAAAGGAGATCAGCGGAGAGCTTGAAAGCCTGCAGCAAACGGTGTAGAGCCGCTTGCATGAACTGATACGTTTTTTCGCTGAAGTGAATCAGATGCAGTCACAGGAATACAAACGAAATGCCCGGCATTGCCGGGCATTTCGTTGTTTCACGGCAGACCGCTCAAGCTGCCGTATTTCTTTTTGTAAACGTGATTGGTCACCAGCTTGCTGAATGTGCCGTTGCATACTCCGAACGGCACACCGACCGTCCAAACATATTTTAGCCCTGTGAGCTTCCATACCAGTACAAACAAAACCGCTGCAATGAGCCAGTATATAAGCTGATATTTGCCGCATTCCCTGTTCAGTGCTTTCAGCGGGTCGGGTGCGTCTGATTTATGCGGCGCATTCTCGATGAACTCCGCTGCCCCGGCGGTTCCGCAGCATGCACGGAACTCGTCAGAGCATTTTTTTGCGGCCTTTGCATAGGCGTCACTGCCGAGAACCCTGCTCACTGCAGCTTTAATGCCTGCGGACGAATCATCTTTCAGGAACTCGCCTGCGCCGATCTCGGCGGCACGTCTTGCAACGGCCTGCTGCTCACCTGTCTGCGGATAGAGCACCATCGGTGCCGCCATGTACAGGCTCTCGGAAACGCTGTTCATACCGCAGTGGGTAATAAACACATCCGTCCTCGACAGCACATCCAGCTGATCGACATATGGGTGGATTTTGATATTGTCAGGCAGCGCGCTGAGCGAGCCGATGTCAAATGTTTTTCCGCAGGAGATGATGACATCTGCGTTAAGGTCTTTCAGCGCTACAATACAGCTTTTGTAAAAGTCAGGACGGTCGTTGATGACAGTTCCCATTGAGATGTAAACAAGCGGCCGGCTTTTTTTCTTGTCCGGAAGCTTGTCCGTCATGAGAGAAGGACCCATGAACAGATAGTGGTTGGAAAAGGCACCGGAATACGGCTGAAAGCCCTTTGAAGTATACACCACAGAATCGGTGCCATTGTCGCTCGCCACGAGGCTCATAACGCTCTTATACTTGTAACCGAGCGGAATCAGGTCTTTTAGCCTTCTGGAGATTTTCGGCAAGCCGAACATCATATCGGTGATCTCAGCAGGGGAGTGTTTCATGTACTGCGAGGACATCTGATTGAACGCGAATGTGCTTGTCGAAACAACCAGCGGAACATCAAATTTCCATGCATTCAGCTTGCCCCAGAAGCACGCCGAATCACTGTAGACGACGTCGGGTTTGAAACTTTCAAATTCTGCAGTAAGAAAATCGGTAAAGCATTCGGTCAGGCGGATATCCTGCATCGACATCTCGGTGATCGAAACCTTTTTCAGCCCTTGCTCTTCTTCTTCAGAAATCGTCGGCATCAGGCTGCTGCACGAGACAAATTCTGCGCCGCTCGCAGCGATCTTCTCCCGAAATTCGTCAAACGAATAAAACCGCACTTTGTTCCCGCGCCGTACCAGCTCTGCGGCGACGGGAATCATCGGATTGGTATGGCCGTGTGCGGGAATGCAGAAAAAAGCGATCTTTTTCATTCGCTGTCACCTTCCTGATCATCATCACCGAAAACGCTTTCGAGCAGATGCGTAAATGTTCCGTGTGGCGGGATTGCAATGCCGCGCTTCTCATCGCCGAGCAGTATGACATTATCTCCCGGCTTGATGCCAAAAATGTCGCGTGCCTGCTTGGGAATCACGATCTGTCCTTTCTCACCGACTGTCGCCGTCCATACATATTTCCCCTTGGGCATTTTTGCATTCATCTCTGATTCCTCCTGTTCGATTGTTGTTTGTATGCTAAGTATGATTTGTATAACTTATCATACCGCATGTTTTCAGGTTTGTCAAGAGTATTGCTGTTTTCCGGGAAATGATATAGTATAATAATACTTGAGTGCGAGCTGAGAACAGAACTTGGCAGTATCAAGGGTATGGGCGAAAAGCGACTGGATGAGATCATGGCAGTGATTGAGAAGCATGTAGGGATTTAATCCCCGCCCACGACGATAGAACAAACAAATGGATATAAAGTCCAAATCAGCTTTATCAACTTACAGAAAACCGCTGATATAGCGATAAATGAAAGGACTTATATCTATGATCGATGCACTTTACAACTACCGCCAGGGTGAAATTCACTCCGCTGAGTTCTCTGACGAGTTCAACAAGCTCTGCATCCCCTTTGAGGATTCGCTGAGCGAGGAGCAGATTGATGTATTCCACAAAATCCTCGACTGCGTGAGCGATACCGCAGCCGATGAAATGAGAGCTGCCTACAAAGTCGGCTTCAAGGACGGCGTGACTTTGATGAAAGAGATTCAGGAGTAAATCAAAAGAATGAACAGCTTGTCTTTTAAGCTGTGATTTTGATTATCTGCATACTTCGATGAATTTAATCTCAGTAATTAAGCTGTTTATCGGCTTGGTTACTGAGATTTTTTAATATAACCTTATACAAGAAATAGCTTCGATTTCCATATTGGGTTTATTGCTTCTTCTGAATCCGTGTTACTATTCATGGGCTAGCCAGTGAATATCTTCAAATTTACTCACTGCTTTTCATTAGGAATTGAAGTCGACAACTCTTTCGAGTCGCCGACTACCATTAAGATAAAAAATAACTAAACAAACAGTATCTCATAACAAGAAAAAAATATCAAAAAAAACCTGAAAAAACTTAATTTTTTTTCGGGTTTTTCTATTGACAAAAATATTGTTACGCGATACAATATATACATAACTATATTTTAACTTAAAGGAGTTTTTAAAATGGGTATAATTAAACAGTATGACAAAAGAAGCGGAATTACATATGCGTATGAATCACATGCATACTGGGATTCAGAAAAGAAAATGTCAAGAGCCAAA